>JBIJDE010000478.1:0-4046 GCA_044344305.1 Armatimonadota bacterium | reverse complement strand
GTACTGGCAGCATGTCGAAGATGACGGTATTCATTTTACCCTGGCAGATACCGGTTGGGCAAAATCAGCATGGGGGAAAATATATGGCCAGTGGTTATGTGGCGCCGCGGTCATGGTATATGAATTTGAACGATTTGACCCGTCAAAATTATTAGGTGTATTAGAAAAATACCAGGTTAACACTTTCTGTGCACCACCCACCGTGTATCGATACCTGATTCAGGAAGATATTAAAAAATACGACCTTTCTGCTCTGCACCATTGTACAGTAGCCGGTGAGCCATTGAATCCTGAAGTATTCCAGAAGTTTTATAATGCAACCGGTCTTAAATTAGCCGAGGGTTACGGCCAGACAGAAATGACGGTCACCGTTGGTAACTTTGAATGGTTTGAGCCAAAACCAGGTTCGATGGGCAAACCTTCACCGGGATATGTGCTGGACCTGCTGGACGAAGAAGACAAATCCGTCCAGGACAACCATGAAGGTCAGATAGTTGTGAGAACAAAAACCGGCAAGCCGGTGGGAATGTTCGATTGTTATTACCGTGATAAACTGCTGAGTGAGTTAGTTTGGAACAAAGACGTATATTATACCGGCGACGTTGCCGCGCGCGATGACGACGGTTACATGTGGTTTGCTGGCCGGGTAGACGACCTTATCAAGACCAGTGGATATTTAGTCAGCCCATTCGAGGTAGAGAGCGTGCTGATAGAACACCCCGCAGTATTGGAATGCGCAGTAACTGGCATGCCGGATCCGGTACGTGGTCAGGTAGTGCGGGCAACAGTAGTACTAACCGCGCATTATGAACCAAGTGACGACCTTGCAAAACATATCCAGGAGCACGTAAAATCATCAACCGCACCATACAAATACCCACGAATTATTGAATTTGTTGAACAATTACCCAAAACTATCAGCGGTAAAATCCGCCGCAAAGAAATTCGCCAGAAACACGAGAACAAAACCGACAAAGGTTAGTGATTACACAGAGATTCACTGAGGAGACACTGAGATTCACAGAGATTTTTAATACACTCCGTGCAACTCAGTGTCTCCTCTGTGAATCTCTGTGTAAAAATAAAAAAGGATGACTATGCCTGGAATTATCAGGTTGCATCAGGGTGATATTACTAAAATAAATGTTGATGCAATTGTAAATGCGGCTAACAGTACATTGTTGGGTGGCGGTGGTGTTGACGGTGCTATTCATCGTGCTGCCGGCATAAAACTATTAGGCGAGTGCATTACCTTTGGCGGATGTGCAACTGGCGACGCAGTAATTACCGGCGGATATAAACTGCCCGCAAAACACGTTATTCATACCGTAGGTCCGATATGGCGCGGTGGTGATAAAGATGAAGATAATTTGCTGGCATCATGCTACATTCGTTCATTATACATCGCTGAATCACACAACTTAACATCCATCGCATTCCCCGCTATCAGCACAGGGATATATTCATTCCCCGCCGTTCGGGCTGCAAATATTGCATTACGCGAAATGAAGAAATTCCTGTCAAAAAGTATATATGTAAACCTGATTATACCAGTTCTTTTTGACCAGAAAAGTTATGACTTGTATTGGGAATTACTGGGTGGCGACGAGTTGGAAATAGTGTAAATCTGATGTAGGGTCAGGTATATCCGGGCATTTCCCAATTATTTCATAATTTCATAGCCCACAGCATGGCTATAATGCTTATACATATTTTTAAAATTGTATTTACATTTTAAGAAATATTCATAAATTAACTACAATCCAACCCCAGAGGGGTGAAATGTTAATAGCAGGTGATGATTATTAGAATAGTAAACCCCAGAGGGGTGACATGTGAAATGTGTTAATATTTTTGTCCGGTTCTTTATATAAAACGCTTTTTACATGTCACCCCTAAAGGGGTTCTGGCTCTATTTTGTTGATTGATTGCTATTAACATGCCACCCCTAAAGGGGTTGGATTGTCAATAATTGATAACAATATATTAAAATTATGCGGTTTATAATAATATAATATCATTCATAATTACATGAATAATAAAATTTACCAATCAATCAAATAAATGTGTATAAGGATAAGAGCAACACTGTGGTTATGGAATTATTTTGGTTAGGTTTAATCAAATTTCAATCACACGTTCTTATTTTACGTGCCACTTAGTTACAACCGGGGAGCAGGCAAGATGCCTGCGGTCCAATACTGGATTAATCTTTCAAATATCGTCTTATCAAATAAGCCGGTGTTGCGCTCCAGGCGTGGCAATAACTATCTATTAGAAAATTTCCATAGGCGCTGAACCTATCTGTTCCCGGCGAAAATACTTCCCAAAATGTGGTTGCCCCTCTATCAATCATACCACCCCAGTACCATTTTAATATTTCGGTAGCTTCTGATTTTAATCCGCTGATTAACATGGCGTGAATAACATGATGATACAAATATGGACCATTAGGTCTGATTGCAGCTTTATAGTCAATCATTCTGCGCAAAACCCCGGCAGCTTTTTCATCTGTGACTACTTCTGCCAACACCATCCATGCTTGCGTCCCCCAAGATATTTGATTTTTCTCACCACTTACAAAAAGTCCAGAGTTATCGTCATACATTCTTTCAGCAGCAGGTATCATCATTGCTAATCTTTCTGTGGTTGTTGATACTATCATATTATCATCGGCTTGCAATGCTAATTTCAGCAAAGCCCGCAGGCAATAAATTACAGTAGCCTGCATCGCAGCAGTATTATCCAATTCAGGACACCAATCAAAAAATAGCCAGTTTCCCGGTTGATTACAGAAAAGTCCATCTTCATTAACGCTATCCCATACAATATCCAACTGCCTTGCTGCCACCGGCAACAACTCTTCTGCTGTCTGCCAATCGCCACATTCCGTCGCATAATCATACAGCACCGGAGCCAACAAACATGAATAAGTCAACAGGTTATTACCAAGCGATGGAACTGGTCTTTCATATACACAACCTGCTATCAAGCCATCTTCCTGTGCCAACCCGGCAAATAGATATAAACATCGGCGCACTAAATCGAAATTGCGAAAAGATACCGCATTTGACATCATCATCAAACGTAAATCCCCCAGCCATAACCGGCGGTCTCGTTTGGGCCCATCTTCATATACCGTCTGCATACAATCGCGCAATGTGCGCAAACTAACCATGTCAATTGATAATAAATCCGCCGGTACATCAGCATCAACCGGTAAATCGAATGAACCAGATGTAACAGCATCACAAACGATATTCTCGAATCCAATTCTATAATTGCTTGATGTATCTATCAATTCAATTTTCAGATAGCGAAACGCATATCGTCTTGGCATATTAATTTCAACAGGTGTCTCGTCAATATTGATAATTTCATCCTGCAGCCAGGAACGACTTAAACCAGCAGTCTTGGGGTCAAATGGCTCAGACACCTCGGCCGGGACTTCGCCAAATATTATTTTAAGCCGTAACGGGGCATCATGTTGTCCAAACTTATTAATCTTAAATTTCAAATATCCCGTTATATGTTCACCGAAATCAAGAATAAACGAATCATTTTCCCCATACGTTTTCTGATATATCTCCTCTACTGTACCTACTGTATCAACCCGCCATCCCTGAAATGATTTTTCGTCAAAAACCGTATCAACTACCTGCAATGGTTTGAAAACCTTATGCTGCAATACTGGCAACAATTCATTCGCTTTCTCTAACCAGAGATTTTGTTTTTCAAAGTATGTCATTTTTACCTCACGTTTTTTGAGAATACCGAAACTCAGGAATATTTTTAAGCCACATTTAAACGAGAAGGAAGTTGCATAGTATTCTACATATCTTTTCGTTAATTCTTCTAAAATATTAATTCCATAGCCCACGGCAACGCCGTGGGTAGTGTTATGATAGGCATTTACGCTCTGTAAGAGCATAATTCCTTTTCTTTGAGGAATTGTGCCCTTACAGGGCGTAAAATTATTATGTATTCGGACCCACAGCGATGCTGTGGGCTATGGAATTATCTGATAAAATACCTTTTTCTGTATA
>JBIJDE010000477.1:0-4069 GCA_044344305.1 Armatimonadota bacterium | reverse complement strand
GTCTATATGATCATCTTTTTATGACTCAAAATCCAGATGTTGCTCCAGAAGGTAAAGATTTCCTGAGTAATCTTAACCCTGATTCATTGGAGGTTGTTACTGGTTATGTTGAACCTTTTGTTGAAAATGCAAAACCAGGTAGTAGATATCAATTTGAGAGATTAGGATATTTTACAATTGATTCAAAAGATACAACTGAAGGTAAAATTGTATTTAATCGAACGGCAACACTTAAAGATACCTGGATAAAAATAGAAAATAAACAAGAAAAATAAATTATAAACCTAACATCTCGGCAGTGATCTCCCCCGTGCGTAATACTACCGGGGGATTTTTTGTGAAATCAAGTAATGTAGAAGGAACTCCTCCCTTAGTAACACCCCCATCAAGAACAATGTCAACATTAGAGTATATACCTAATGATTGTATTGCGTCTGATGCATTACATGGGGAAGGGGACCCGCTTAAATTGGCTGATGTAGTGGCCAACGATATTCCTGTTTCTTTTAACAATGATAATGTGACGTCGCAAGCTGGAATACGCATTCCAATACTATTCCCACCGGCAACTACTCGATGTGGTAAGTTTTCATTCGCTGGCAAAATGATAGTTAATGCCCCGGGCCACCATTGATACATATATTTTTCTGCATCAAGATATCGTTTGTCAGTCAATAATTGATAATTTTCTAATATATCAAACATTGCAATTAAAGGCATGGTAGAAGGTCTGCCTTTAATATTATATACTCTATCCACAGCATCAACATTACGCAAATCACATCCAATGCCATAAACAGTATCTGTTGGAAATACGACAACACCACCGTTTATTATGACATTTGCAGCTAATTTTATGTTTTCTATTGTTGTAGGTAATATTTTCATTTAATAGATAATAAACAACTTCCGTCCCATATTTCACCAGGAATTAATGATATCGGTTTTGCCATTGCTCCGGCTTCAATGCAAATCATATGAAGATATTCATCATCACCAAAATCAGGCATATTTTTACTTTTTTTAATCCATGGGTTCCATACAACGATGTCAGGGAAACCCATCTTTTCAACCGTTACATCATCATCTGCGTGTAAAACAACTTTATTAGGCGCATCAATATAAATCCTATCCATTTCCTCATTTATAATCAGTGAATTGAATTCTTCTTTAAAAATATTCGAAGATTTCATCTTATCAATATATTCAATTGACTTTAATCCAGATACAGATGATTTATTAATATCAGAAATTAAAAAATATGTATGTAGAGCACAAGTAAATAAGAATGGCTTTATATCATTATTCTGTACAGTAAATACCATATATAATGAGTTTTCAGTAATAGAAAACTCAAGATCAAGAGTAAATCTATAATCCCACATTGGTATCGTAGATTCATTGTCTGAAAGTGTAAAATTAATCGAGGTTGCCTCATATCCAGTGATAATTTCACTTGGCGTCCATAACGCAGTTCTTGCAAAGCCATGGGCTGGTAAGGCTCCTGGGCCGAATTGCGGGAATATTACAGGTACTCCACCACGGATAGGAGAGCCTGAGGAATATTGAGATTGTTCACTTAAGAACATTTGCTCGATACCATCCGCTGTTTTCCATGACAGCACGTGTGCACCATACGGTGAAATTAAAGCTTCTGCTCCTGAACTATGAGTTAATTTAATAACTGGTAATTCTTCTTTTGATACAAATGTCATTTTTAGTTCCTTAATATTTTAATAATAAATCAAACATCTTACGGTCAATATTATAACCGAGATATTTCTCATAAACAACATCACTTCTATTAGAATCTACAATACCAAATGCACCTCGGAATCCCCATAAAGCGAAGCCAATATTATGTGATGTTAAATTAATTAATAAATCTTCCATCCAAGATAATGCAACATTGTGAGGAGTTTTATTGAAAACGCCGAATTCTCCACAATGGATACCTATTCCCATATCAGCTAACTTCACCCAATCATCATAATGATTTTTCATAACTTCATAATCCCAAAGTTTTTCATTATGAGGTGCACCAGGCCATTTAGGGATTGGATAAAGTTCTGCTTCTTTCATCCAATTAGCTTTATAATGTGTAAGTGTAATAGGCAAGTAACCACGACAACTCTGTGCAATTTTTAAATCAGCTAATTCAGGGCATGGAATATTACCATAATTTATCCCATCAATAATTATCAATCTTTCAGGATCAATAGATTTTATTGAATTTACAGTAAATCGGATTACTTTTTCATAATCTTCACGAGTAAATTCGTCTGGAGTACCTGCTGTTTCGTTTATTAAATTAAAACTTAATTGTTTTGATGGGATTTGTTTGTAACGTTCTGCAAATAATTGCCAGTGATAACTAAAATCATCCAATGCTTTCTGATCTTTCCATAATGAATAAGGTTCCTGGATTTCTCTATTAACGCTGAATCCCGGACCACGATGAAAATTTAGATTTATATGAAGTTTGTATTTAATTCCAAGATTTATGATATCGTCAATTTTTTTAAAAATATCCCAATTGATATCTCTTGGATTATTATTAAGTATCCAAAATAAATAATTAAGTGGTACTCTGATAAAGTCAAAACCATGGTCTGAAATAAACTTATAATCATCTTCACGCAGGGGTTCGATAGAACTCTTTGAAAACATGTGAAGTATATTAAATCCACGCCAACGTGGTAATTTATCTTGTACAATAATTTTTGACATATGATAAATATACTCCAAGAACACCTTTCATCCTGCAAATTTAAAATAATTTCAGTAAATTTATAAAAAGTAAGCAAAAATAATTGACATATATTGACCAACTTTGTATGTTTTATATGTCACCGGAAAGAACATACAATGGAGAAAGAAATGAATAAAAAAGATTTGTTGGTTACCGAAGCAAAGAGGCTATTCGGACATTATGGTTATCTGGGTTTTACTTTGAAACATTTAGCAAAAGCATGCCAAATGACTTCACCAGCATTATATTATTTCTACGATAGTAAAGCTGATCTTTTTAAAGATTGCATACTCGCTGAACTTGAAGTACGACATAGAGTAGTAGTAGATTGTATTGAAAAAACTAATACCATAATTGAATTTGCTGCATTATTTGCAGAGCATGCTATAGATGTATGTACTAAAAATAATTTCACTGTTGCACGAGGTATGCAGGATGTAATCCATTTGCCTGATGATACAAGAAAAGAAATTGAAGATTTATATTATCAAAATTTAGTTAAACCCATTGAAGATGCTTTGTTGTCTTACAATTTAAACAAAAAACATACTACTCGACTACAAGCAGAAGCATTGTTAAATATTGCAGCATTTATCGGAATACGTGGACTAACTTATCCCCATGATGAATTAATAAAACTGATGATATCATTAGTTCATGGTATGACTGATTAATGAAACTTTTTTAATTTAGTAGTGTCTTTTAAAGTATCGCAGTAAACATTGCAGTAAAAGGAGCACTACTAATGCCTGATAATTTTTTAGCTCTAATCCGCCAAGGCGGTATTTCTCTTGTACCTTTAGCAATATGCTCAATTTTAGTAATAGCTATTACTTTAGAGCGATGTTGGACATTCGCAAAGATAAAAGTTTTATCTTCAGACATTTTGAATAAGATTAACGATTTGATTATTAATGGAGAGTTTATTAAAGCTGCTAATCTCTTAGAAACAGTTAACTCTCCTTATGCTCGTATTCTATTTTCTCCGCTATCAATTAATGCTCGGAAATCTGCTGCTATATCAGATACTATGACCATGGCCTGTGATGATGAAATAGCTAATTTGGCGTCGCCATTATGGCTATTAGGTACTATAGGTAACATTGCACCTTTCATCGGATTGTTTGGAACCGTATTAGGCATTATGCGTGCTTTTCATGAAATTAGAAATCAAGCGTCAGCCGGTGCTAATGCTGTATCAGGTGGTGTCGCTGAAGCATTAATTGCAACAGCTATTGGCTTGGGCGTAGGAATGGTTGCTGTTATTGCCAATAATTTGGCAACTTCATGGGTAGAAAGATTTCGAATGAAATTAGA
>JBIJDE010000476.1:0-4072 GCA_044344305.1 Armatimonadota bacterium | reverse complement strand
ATTAAGTGGAAAAGCTAAAAACAATCAGAATAGACAGGGGTATGACACAGGAAGAATTAGCCAATAAAATCGGCTGTTCTCGTGTTCATATTACTAACGTCGAGAATGGCCGTATGCACCTTTCAATTCCTAAGTTAAAAAAAGCGGCTATTGAATTAAAAGTCACTTTAGAACAATTAATTGATTAGATTGTTTTAAAATGGAGCAAATCATGAAACTAAACCCACAAAACAAAATACTACTAACCCACTGCGAGGCTTCGGAGTTACTCGGTATTTCTGAAAACACATTGCGCAAAAGCATTACCACTTTGCAAATACCCTACGTATTCGTTGGCAAGCATCGGATGTATTGCGCTGAATCCCTGCGCTTGTGGGCTTTGAACCGGGCGGCCGAATCTGTGGCGCCGCTGAAAATGAGGAGACGGGCATGAGCGACAATGAAATTATCAACGCCAGCATGATGGCGAATAACGACTGGGGCTGGGCGGTTATCGTAGCGATGTTTTTAATTGTGGCGATTATTAGCCACATGAGAACTCAACGCTGGGTTGTTTCTGGCGGTATTCGTTGCTGTCCAAAGTGCGTTCAAAAGTACAAGCGCGCACAACGCAAGGGCGTTCGATTGCAAATTAACCATGCGCCATCACAGGCTGAATTGCCTTGTGATGATTGCAACGAGGGAAATATATGATTTATTTAGCGGCTTATTTAATAGTTTTAGCTGTTACTCTGACCGTTTTTATAATCATTGTAAAGGTTGGAAAACCATAAATTAAACCGTTTTCCCGGGATTGACGGGATGAAATGCGAATTGAAGGAGAGGACAAATGACATTGCAACGCGCTAAAAAGTCACAGTCTAAGTTAAGAATTGGACTGTGCGGGCCATCAGGAAGCGGGAAATCTTATTCTGCTTTGATGTTGGCCAAGGGTATCGCAGGTGCTGGCGGACGCATTGCCGCTATAGACACCGAACGCGGGTCGCTATCGCTGTATAGCAATCTGGTGGACTTTGACGTAGTAGAGCTAAAACCGCCATATGACCCGCGCACCTACATTGATTGGATTAAGTACATTGAATCGCAGGGTTATAACGTGATCATTATCGATTCAATAACCCATGAATGGTCTGGCGAGGGCGGGATTTTAGAATTAGTTGAAAAGATGCCAGGACAAAACAGTTTTCAGAAATGGGGACAGGCCACACCATTGCATCAGAAGTTCATAGATTCCATGTTGAAATCAGATTGCCACATAATCGCAACGATGCGTAGTAAGACTGAATATGTGGAGACAGAAAAGAACGGCAAAAAGAACTTCCAAAAGGCTGGCAGTGGTCCGCAACAACGTGAAGGTATTGACTATGAGTTTACGCTTATCCTGGACATTGAACGTGACAAACATATTGCAATGGCCAACAAAGACCGCACCCAGCTGTGGGATACCAGGTATGAAGTTATTACCGAGCAGCACGGCGTTGAATTAATGAACTGGCTGAATAGTGGGGTTGTTCCATCTATAGGACGGGTCACGGACCCGCCCGTACTTGATCAGCCCGTACTGAACCAGCCCGAACTGATCCCGCCAGTACATGAAGATAATTTGGAAGTTCGCCGGGACATTGAGCCACCTAAGCCCACAGAGATACTCCCTCCGTCAACAGCGGTTGACACCTCCCTCACGGATGGAGGCAAGGGCGCGGCGATGGAGCCGGACTACAACGCGATCGGTGTGGAGATACAGAAATTATGCCGGCAGGTTTTCCCTAACTCTATTAAGTACCAGGAGTGGATTCAAAGCCACTTTAGTATGGCCGCCAACCAGGTGCCGGTGACTATGCTACCAACTGTACTTTCAGAAATGCAGTCTTACGCGCAGGTTTTAGGGGTTGCGAAATGACAAGTTTCAAAGGTCAACGATATTTCTACAAAA
This sequence comes from Armatimonadota bacterium, assembly GCA_044344305.1. GTDB lineage: Bacteria > Armatimonadota > Hebobacteria > CAIYQO01 > CAIYQO01 > JBAXQQ01. The sequence goes on along the minus strand of JBIJDE010000476.1, from coordinate 2,139 downwards.
TGCCGAAAGGCGTCACCATTATCGGTGTTGAGCGCGGTATGGGAACCGGACCATGGATAACTGTCTGGCATCCGAATGCCCACAGCCAGAAGAGAGTTAAAACACCCTCACTTCCATGTTGTGAAACATCAGAAGAAGCACAAAAATACCTTGATGCTTTTGCTATTTCTAAGAATCTTGAGAAAGCAATAGATTAGACCGTTGGCCCGGGTGTGACGGGCCATATATAAAGGAGAGGACTAATGGGAAAAGAACGAACTCATCTTTTTTATAAAGATGATATTGAAGGTAGATGCGCAGCGGCCATTTATAGCTATAAAAGAAATGCTGAACATGTCGCAATGTATCCGGTAGCTGGTAATAAGGTTGATATCTGGCAGACCATCAACAATGCACTTTATGGCAACCACGATGACCAATTACAGATGTTTCAAGACCAGCATCACCCTATGGACCATAAGTTGGTAATGATTAATCTTGCTATACCATTCAACCCGGTTTATATAAGCCAGGTATGTGTCGAGGTAGAAGATTATTTCCCTAATCCTGATAGTGCCTTTAAAAGTGCGTATCAACCTAATATGATTTTATGCAATGCCGGATTTGGCAACAATTATGATTGCAATAAATCATTCTGTGAAAACATGTGGGTTTACTTAACTCCAAAATCAAACATTCCGCCACTGGTTCAATTGCTTGGTTCGCCAATAATGACACACGAATCATCTTATTTGTTATTGGGAATGATGGCGAATGATACAGAAGCTAACCAATTTACAGTTCTTCATAATGAATGGTTTAAACACTTGAACGGCGACTTACTGAATGCCTTGACCAGTAAACGAATTAAGGAAGGCAAGGTTATTTATTCATTTCTGGCATCACAGGGTATTTTAAGTAATTACCTTCCTGCTTTAAATAAAAAATCAACCAATGATTCCAAGGGTTGGAATAACGTATTAGGCACCATTGAAAAAGCACTAGAAGAAATACTGCAGGATATTGCCACCGCTGATTTAACGGCCGGATTTGATGAGCAGACAGGAGACGATGACAATGAGTAGCATTGAACTGTTTTTCGACACGGAAACCAGCGGGTTGCCTAAAAGCAAGACATGTCATCCGGCTGATACTGACTTTCCCTGGGTAGTGCAGATAGCGGCAGTGCTGCGCGATGAAGATAAGGTTTATAACAGTATTGAACTGCTGATAAAGTCAGATAATCGCACTATTGAAGATGGCGCGTTAAAAACTCACAACATCAGCACGACTACCTGTGACAACTACGGCGTTTCAGAAATGAGCGCGGCAATAGTAATGCGGGAAATGATAAAACAAGCTGACCTGGTTGTTTGCCACAATTACGAGTTTGACAGCCAGATGTTCTACGGAATGTTATGCCGCCAACTAAATAAAGAACTGGCAGAGCGTCAATATAAAAGCCTGCTGGAATCGAACGACCGCGGAAGTTTTTGCACCTGTGTAGCGACGCGGGACCTGCTAAAACTGCCAAGTAAAAAGGCCAACGATTACAAATACCCCAAACTGACAGAGTTGTATAAGTGGTTGTTTGAAGAAGATTACCAGGGCCAACACACGGCGATGGGCGACCTGACAGCCACAGCGGAATGCTACTACGCATTAAAAAGGCGGCAACTTATATGACATTAAAAGTTAGGCTTTATTACTTCCTGCTTTATTTCTGGTTTAAAAAAGAAGCGGAAGATGCCACGGAAGAAATACAGATGGCGATGGAAAACAAAGATATTGAGCTGATGAAAAAGGCAGCATTACGAAAAACAGACGCGCTTAGCCAGATGTGGCAAGCAGAAAATAAATGGAGAGGTTTAAAATTATGACAACAACAACAATTGACTTGAGCGGGTTGTTTGGCGAGTTTGAAGAAGCCGTTAACAACGACCCCGGCTACCAGGTAGCAGTGCTGGGAATCTGCCCGGATGAATACCCGGAAATACCACAAGACAAGGTATTTAAAATTGATAATACCGAACTGGCCGACTGGGCAATGGAGAAGCTGCGCGACATACGCCACCTGCAGGAAGCCATTGAAGAAGAAAGCCGAATACGTGCCGAACGCATAGCAGTATGGGCAAACAATGAGTTAAAAAAGCTGGAAAG
>JBIJDE010000076.1:0-13923 GCA_044344305.1 Armatimonadota bacterium | reverse complement strand
AGAATGCCGGGTCTCCCAAGTTCCTGATAATTCCATTTAATGGCCTGCCATGGACTACGACCCCGGTCCGACATAAATGCCTCACCAATACGGCAAATATGTTGCTGTCTACCTCACATATAAGAGTTCGACCCGCGACAACTACTATATTTCGGGGCTCAATACCTTCACTTACGTTATGGCCCGCCATCTCCCTACACCCGGCTTTATGCATGATGTTGCCATCATACACACGGGTTCGGTGTCGGACTGCTGGTTAGGCTTTATCCGAATCGGACTTTCACCGATAAGAATTACCAAGCTTGCTTGGCGCACACATATTAATAGTCGGTGATAATTCTTATGAACAGTGAACCCCGTTGGGGGTGACATGTGAAATGTGTTTATATTTCAGTTCCGGTTCTTAATATAAAACGTTTTTTACATGCCACCCCTAAAGGGGTTAGATTATCGATAATTGATAAAAATAGTTGTAAAATCATGCAAAGTTCTCAAATCTATTTGCAAAAATCAATAAACTTTTTCACTTCCGAGTAAACGACACCGCAAAACCATTGAACCCATACGCTTCTTTAAACTCTGATTCCGTCAAATCCCGGTGTCCAATTGCCGGGTCACCGATGATAATTGTGTCATTTTTCTTTTCCAACAGGACGATGAAATGTCCATATTTGCCGCCGATTACTGTACCGAGAATTGCCGGGGCGGAAACCATCGATAGATCTTTCTTTACCTGTATTTTAACATTCATACCATGATTGCGGGCGTAACGAATAAGATACCAGATTTCTGTGCCACTCACAGCAGTATAACTGCCCACAGCAACTTCGCGCTCTGTAGTTGGTATTCCGCTATAAGTTAATATCGTCGCCAGTGCTGCCGGACCACAAGTAGAATGTGTGGTTTGCATACAAACGTCATCATCCCATTTATCTTTCATAACTGTGCCAAGTATCTCTGGAGGCATCAAGTAAGACTTGGCGAATGGGATAAAGATAAGAAATAGGCAAAGCACCGGCCATTGCAGGTGAAGATATTTGTTTTTCGGTTTGTCATAAAAAACAAAGCCAAAGAACAGCCCCCACATTGATGATAACACCTCGATATAGTCAATACTGCGAAACTGGATGTACCACAATGGTTCGCCAAATATATGGGCGTAATAAAGAATGAATGAAAGAGCGGGCAGGCAAAACAGGAAAAATAAACCACCCAACAGCCAGCGATAACCCGTCCGAGTAACCAGCCGCGCAAGGCGTTGCCCCTGGTAATAAAGCACAAAACCAATAATTATCGCCGGTATCAGGTTATAGTTTGGGCACATGGATGATGATGCCTTTTTAATTTTTTTATAATTTACCAATACCGAAAAAGAATTAGCAAGAGATATCAAAAAAATATTTTCGGGCAACTTCTTTGAGTTTTTGGAGAAGGAACTGTAGATTTCCTATCGTGTGTATATTAACCATTATAAATTTACCTCGTAATGCAGCATCTTTTGTAATTTGAATTATCCAGGATATTTGAGAGTAAAATCTATATTTACTGGCAGGTTTATAACCTCCCAGTAAATAATACATTCTAATTTTTCTTAATTTCAATTTTATCTTTTTCTACATTCAATTTTTCTTTATTGTTTTTATCATTATTTTTCTTCCATTCAATATATTCTTTTGTCCTATTTATCGGATATATTGGTACTGCTAATATTTCTGGCACAATCTTATAACTTATTGAAGTTTCTCTCAATAATGCTCTCATTTGTTCTTTAACAACCCATTCTTCATAAGTTGCTGGTTTAAACTCATTATATCGATGTATCAATTCAACGATACCATTACCTTCATTTATATGTCCTGTTAAAAATAAAAATGCAATTAATTTTAATTTTAATAATTCCGAAGTTTTTTGTTGAATTTCATCTATTTCATTTTCTTCTGGCCACTCGTGACAATATAGTAATTTTATATGTTGTTCACCATTTAATTCTTTTTTACGGTCAAGAATCTTCCATAGATATGTAGGACCTACAACATTTTTATACAGACCACCATACGATTTCTCATGGTCTTCTACTTCTAACCTTTTACGTAAAATTATCATTTTATCAAGAGCTATTTTAAAACTTTTTTGTTTATCCTCTGGAACAGATTTTATCAATGAATCTATCATGCTGTCATTGTAATAAAATATATCATCTTTATTGCATTCTCTATATTCACGCCAATATAGCAAATGACGTTTCAGATAATCGGGAATAGCATCAAATCTCAATTTTCTGTCGTTATCTTCATTAACAAATTGAGATTGTTTCTCGAAATACAAAGGCTTTTCCTTTTCGTCAGCATAAATTTTTAATAATTCTTGCGGCGGTACATACTCCGTTAAATACTTATCGCTTTTTATATTTTTACTATCTTCATTTAACTTCCAGGCAAGGTATTCATCTGAATAATTTATTGAGTTATCTGGAATCACTTTCAGTTTAAGAGTGTTATCTACATTAACTTTCATGCGCAATATATTGCGCATTTGTTCTTTTATTACCCATTCTTTATAAGTTGTTGGCTTATATTCCTGATACCTGCGAATCAATTCATCGCAAACATTCTTGTCTTCTATATGGTAATTTGCTAACAACATGAATGCTACTAATTTTAATTTAGACAACTCTGGTATTTCCCATTCTATATCAGAAACTTCTTGATAATACACTGGCCATTTTCCAAAATACGCAAAAGTTATTCCTTGAGAATTAAGTTCTTTTTCCCTATCTAAAATCTTCCATAAATAAGATGGCCCACCTAAAGATTTATATTTCCCATTATAATCATTCTCTTTGTCTTTTTGAGCTTCTTTTTGTTTCTTTTCTCTTTCATATAACAACTGATTCTTAAAACTATTTTTAACAGCATCTGGTGCTCCATTAACTTTATCTTCTATCATCTTATCAGTATAGTACAATGCATCATCATTATTCATAATGGAATAATCGCTCCAATAAACAGCAGCCCCCAGATATTCCCTTGGAATCTGCTTTACCCAAGTATATTCGCTACCAGTCTGATTCCAAAATTTCACTTTTTGTGCATAATAATATCCTGATTTTTCCTTCTCATCAGCATATATTTTAAGCAACTCCTGTGGTCGTACAAAAGTCGTTAAATATCGATCATTATCATTTCGTGGTAAATCGATAGGTTCTATACAATAGACATTCGATATAGTTGATATAAATATTGATAGCAACACCCACCCATATAAAATCTTATTGCCAAACATGATAAATCTCCTTTAATGGAATTAATGATAATAAGTTAAAACTTGGAAACACTACCTTACTTCTTCTCGACATTAATTAAAACAATACGCCTGGTTGATTTTTCATTGTTAGTATCACTGATACAGAGTAACACTCCATTTTTACCACAATTCCCATATACTTTTTCCACAGTCACATCTTTCATTATTTCAATTGGTGATGCGGAATTATATGAAAAAAAATATAATTTATTACTTTTGGTTTTATCTTTGTTTTTTGTAAAACATTGAAATATTATGCCAGTGTTAATTATATGTAAAATCCGTTTCCTCGGTTTTCACTATTCAAAACAAGGTTAAAAGATTACTCTCACAAGTAATTATACCATATTTATAATTAATACATAACCTGTCCTATTATACTTTTATCCCTGCGTCATGCCACCCAGGAAATTATAGCTTATGCGTTTTTGAATGGCGGTTATCTGCCCGAATGACTGGTTTACCAGGGTTTGTTCGACCTGGCCAAGGCGACGGGGATTAATGACATTATCCGGTGTCTGGCCGGAAATTACCACGGCGGCTTGCTGTTGCAATCGCAAGCGCATGAGAAATTCGTATGCTTCTGTTATTTCCTGACAGCTTGATAGCGGGATAACTTCTTTCTCGACCAGCAGTTTCAGGCGGTCCAGGGTGTGGGTTGCGTCAATCTCGTGGCGCAGCGCATATAGGCGGGCAAAGTTTACTATCGGCATAACGGCATCTTTTAAATCAAGCATGCCGGCAAGTTCTCCGCTGGTGCCAAGGACACGGCCAAACATGCGCGTGGGAGGTTTAAACAATAGTGCATTCTGGGCGAAATGCGGGTAGAAAGCGGGGTGTTCACGCAATTCCGCAAAGAGATGCTGACGTAATTCACGCGTTAAATCTTCAGAACCGTATATCGGCGCAAAATCGAAAAATATGGTGAATTCCAACAGTTGCTGCGGCTCAGCACGTTCTATCCAATCAGAAAAATATCGTTTCCACGCGGATAATGGCCGGCACCAGCGCGGATTTTGTGCCAAAACATTGCCTTTGCAAAGCGGATATCCGGCTTTATTCAACCAACCGCAAACGAAGATACTTATTGAGTTCAGGTATTGTTCCGTTGTTGCGATATCATCAATATTTGTTGGATCCTGATATATTATCGCATTGTCCTGGTCGCTGGATAGCGTCATTTCACCGCGTCCCTGGCTGCCTAATGATAAAAATGTATAAGGCGTGGGTGTTGGACCAAATTCGCGTTCTGCAAGCTCTATCAGTCGCACCGTAGCAGCGTTGCATACGGAAGACGTCATACGGGTAATCATGTGTGGATGCGCACCGCAATCGAGGAGTGCCTTCGCCAACCCCGGCACTCGTCGGCAACTGCGAACGACGTCCTCGGGAGACTCCGCCTGTTCTACTTCACGGGTAAGAACTATTGGTCCATAATTACGGAACTGCATCAGTTCCTGATTACGGATAACACCGACGATGCGACCGCCTTCATCCTCTACTGCCAGATGCTGTATCTGCTGTTGTTCCATTAATAACAATGCTTCGTAAATTACAGCGCGCTCGGATATTTTCGTCAGTGGCGAACTCATGATGCGATATACCGGCTCGTTTCGGCTGATATTCGCTGATACCACTCGCTGGCGAATATCGCCATCGGTGACAATACCGACAATTGTTCCGCCATCTGCCTGAATGAGAGCGGCACTTGCTTGGTGGTCGGTCATCATGGCGGCGGCGGTGTGAATGGGCATTTCCAACGGGCAAAATACCACGCTGCGTCCTATTGTGCCTATTGGTTGATGCAGGAAAAGCAGCGACGTCTGCATACGCTCAATCTGCGCTTCCATATCGGCGGTATGCCTGTCCTGCTCGGTAATATCTTCAATGACACCGTCAATATATCGCGCTTCGTTATTCTCATCACGAATCAACATGGCGTTAACGGCCACCGCTTTACTGGTAAGATCATTGAAAGAGATGTGCAAGTGGCGTTCAGCAGAATTATTACGCTGCAATTCCGCAAAAAAATCATCATATTGTACCGAGGACGGAAAAATATCTGCCAATGAAATTTGAGTGCTATCCACATTTCCGGCCGGTACCAGCAATGACATTACCGCGCCATTATAAGCGACCATGGTGCCACGCGAAGTTGCACGGGCACGAAATATGCCGATGGGTGATTCATTTACAACTTCCTGCAAATGTCGCCAGCCTTGTTGATGTCCATCATCTGCGTCAAGTGCCGGGGCAACATTGCGGGCGAGTAGTATGAATCCGCTACGTTCGGCAAAAGATATCCGGCTGGGAATTAACACACATTCAACAATTGTTCCGTTGCGACGTTGCAACATTCCATCAAACCCGCCTTTCGGGTCATCACCGTCCAACAATCTTTTAAGCTGTATCCACGCCGCATCATTATCTTTAACATTCGGGAATATGTCCGACAAATCAAGCATTTCCAATTCACTTTGATTACAACCCAGCATCTCTAAGAAAGTACGATTTGCATATCTGCACCGACCATCCATCACCAGCAATGTTCCTTCTGTTGTCGCCTCAACTAATGAACGATACCGTTCGGTGGATTCACGCAGGCTCTCTACCACCGCTGCGCGTTCTTTTTCCAGTCGCAGGGTTTCCAGCATAACATACAACAATAGCAATACCACAATGATAGAAATAACCAACGAAGTGCGTACAAGGCTGCGCTCTATACGGCTAATTTCCAGTTTAACATCTTCTATATAAATGCCAGTTCCGATTATCCAACCCCAGGGTTGAAATCCTTTTATATATGATTCCTTGGGAACCAATCTACTCGGGTCGTCATTCCATTGCCATACATACTGGGCATATCCCTCATGACCACGCCGTACCAAATCGGCAAATTGTACGAATATGGCGACATTGCGCGGGTCACGAAAACCGGAAACATCAGTTCCATTTAATTTTTTAAGATATGGATGCATTATCATGTGCGGATACATATCCTGCAGCCAGAAATAGTCCTTGCCATCTTTTCCATATCGTAATGATTCTATTTGCGATATCGCCATTGCCTGCGCCTGGGCACGGGTTAATTTGCCAGCGCGTTCATCCCTTTCATAAGCCGCCAAAATACTCCAGGCGGAGTTTGTAAGTTCCCGGATCATGTCGCGCTTGCGATCAAGCAGCGACCGTTCAAAGGTTGGCAGAAAAATAGCGTAAATAGCACCGATAAATAGCGATATTGCAATGAATGTGGGGAATATAAAATGAAATATATAGTTTCGCCATTTCATGCGGGAACGCTGGCGATTGGTAGTAGGGATAATATTAACCGGAACGGAGGCATTGCCATTGCAAACAAGATCGCGGAAATTTTTCCAAAGCTTGGTGGGCATTTCAATACCGGGGAGATGATTGCGTTCGTGCAGGTCGGTGCCGCCGCTGACTACCAGCCCCAGTCTTTCCGCCATTTCACATAATCGCTGCTGGTCTTCATCAGAATAAGCGGCGTAAATAGCTTCAATACCATCCAGTCCGCACTCCTTTAACGTGGTTACCATAGACTCTACACTATCAAAATCCGGGTAATCAGTAATTGGATGCGCCAGAAAAGCACGTCCACCTGCACGATGCACGAGTGTTATTGCATCTGCGGTATCTATCCTGCCATCAGGCATCACATTAGCATCTTCTGATGATACATGTGCACCTTTGGTACGGATAGATTCGGCGATATTCTGTGCCATGGGGGAATGGGTTTGTCGTAACGATTGCAGTGTCGCCAGTAATTCAGGGTGGGAAGTATCAAAGCCATAGGCAAGCAGGTGAGTTTCTTTTCCCTGCCAATGGGTGGTTATTTCGACAGCGGGAATAAAACCGATTTCAAATCGAGACAGTGCCAGCCTGAACTCTTCTAAGCCTTCAACACTGTTATGGTCTGCCAGAGCGGCGGCAACCACCCCACTGGCGGCAAGGGTTTCCGCTAATTCGCGCGGGGTTAATACGCCATCGCTATGTACCGAATGAGTATGGAAATCGATGCGGGTATTTTTCTGCATCGGTGCTTCCTTTAAAAAGTTTACCCGGTAGACAGGCTTTTCCGGTCTACCGGGCTGTGGTTTAATTATACCATATCTCAGGTTATCAGCTAATAGCTTCTACAACAGCTTCTGATTCGGTTTCTTTTTTCTTTGTACACAATGATACAACAATCAGCGTCAGGAAGCTCAACGGGATTGAAACAATGCCCGGGTTGCTGAATGGTACAGGTGCTGTAGTTGGGTCTAACCCGTAAAGTTTGTAAAGGTCAGGTGATAATGAAATAAGACCCAATGACGAAATTATACCTACAAATACGGATGCGGTAATGCCATTGGCAGTTGTCTGTTTCCAGAATAGCAACATTAACAATGCCGGCAGGTTTGCCGATGCAGCAACGGCGAATGCAAGACCTACCAGGAAGGTGACGTTCATCCCCTTAAAGAGAATACCCAACACGATAGCAATTGCACCGATGATAAACGCAGAGGTTTTACCGGCTGTTACTTTCTGTTGGTCAGTCATTTTGATCTTCATGAAGCGATCCATCAGGTCATGGGCAACTGCACCGGATGATGCAACAATTAGACCACTAACGGTACCAAGAACGGTAGCGAATGCGATGGCAGAAATGATGGCAAAGAAGAGATTGCCAAATGAACGTGCCAACAGCGGTGCCGCCATATTGCTATCTGCCGGATTAATAACGCCGTTAACCATCGCGCCTAATCCCATGAATAAGGTCAGGATGTAAAAGAAACCGATAGCGGCAATTGCCACGATGGTAGATTTACGCGCACTGGACTGGTTAGGTACGGTATAGTAGCGAATTAAAATATGTGGCAATGCGGCGGTACCAAGGAACAACGCCAACATTAATGATACGAAGTCCAATTTCTCCAATGGTGTACCCTGGATTTTAAACTTCAAACCGGGACGCATTAAAGTGTTGCCAGGGGTGAGGGTTTGGAAATAGACAGTAACTTTAGAACCTTTTTCATCAACAAACTTAGCATCTTTCCAGCGTCGAACGATAGTATTTTTGTCAGATAACGCAGCAAGCATGTCAAACGGAGTAATAGCACCGGTTGCCATTTGCGTACCACCACGCAACATTTCAATATTTCCTACCTGGCGGAGAGGGTTTTCTTTTGAAGCCGGCGCACCATTAACTATTTTTTGACCATCTGCGGTTACAGCGGTGAATTGTGTCTCACGCAGGAAACCTTTATCAAACGACCACCAGCTTTCCATACCTTCATGTGATAATAGAATAAGGCGCGAATGGCTTGCTTTATCATCATGCTCGCTGATGAATTGATAAGCAGGATCGCTGACTACTATCTTGCCATCTACTTCAGGTGCTACTATTGTTTTATAGTTGTAATAAGGTACTTTGCCACCCTGGGTAGGTTGGGTATTAAAACCGCGTAATAAAACAGCAATAACTAACGCGGATGAAAAGATAATTAATAAACCACCTTTTAAAAACTGTACATAGGTGGTGGAAGCCATACCAGCGGTAGCAACGATGGTAATAACCACTGCGCCAACGATAATAACCCCCCAATGCTGGGCGATTCCAAGTAATGGCTCAACTAATACGCCTGCGCCTACCATCTGTGGAATCAAATAACAGACTGATACTATCAAAGTACTGATAGCACCCGCCAGTTTAATACCGCGAGAATTGAACTTGGAGTCTAACGCATCTGTAAAAGTATATTTCCCTAAACGTCGCATAGCTTCTGCAACTACAAATAGCGCGACAATCCAACCGGCGAGGTAACCGATGGAATAAAGAAATCCATCATAACCGACGGTGGCAATCATACCGCAAATACCGAGAAATGACGCAGCTGACAGATAGTCGCCAGCAAAAGCGATACCATTTACACCCCAGTGTATTTGTCCGCCGGCAGCATAATAGCCGGCAGATGTCTTGGTTTTTCGGCCAAGATAAACAGAAAGGCCAATAACAAATATAACAAAGCCTAAAAAGATTGCGATTACCATGCTACTTGCTCTCCTCTTCATTTGCTTGTGCTTCAAGAAGTTTTTCTTGCTTTGTACACAATTCATTGTAAACGATAGCCATGATTACAGCGACTATAATCAAAGCAAAGCCATAAACTGTGGCTAAATTGAGACCGGAGAAGATGATTTTCTCCATCAGCGTCGGACTATACAAATTGATACCGACAAATCCTACGTAAAATACGCAGTACCAAACAAACATCCATACGCCAAGCCGTGTTTTATACACGATAGCGTAATCTTTGCCTAACGGCTCTGATGCTGGTTCATGAAGCATAGTTGCGCTCCCTTTATCTGGCGCAATGGGGAATTTTGCATAAATGACTTTATTTAATCATTAATACATAATATACGCCAATATGGTACAGAGATTATATGTTTGTATAGTGTCTTGTCAATAGCTTAATGACAAATCATTAACTATTTTACAAAAAATTAATGTATAACAGGTTATATGGGATAATTTGTCAGTTTTATCAGTGGATAATTTCCGGATATTCTCTTTAAAACATCATTCAATTAGTACCTTACCCTTATAATTCCATAGCCCACAGCATCGCTGTGGGTAGAAATCCACGACATAATCTACGCTCTGTAAGAGCATAATTCCTATTTATTGAGGAATTATGCCCCTACAGGGCGTAAAATCTAATCTATCATCAGACCCACAGCGATGCTGTGGGCTATGGAATTATTTTACAAAAAGATTGGATGGAGATAGGTAGAATACAACGCAACTACCCTACCGTTATTTAGTTAATTCCCTAAACCTTAAAAGGTTGAAATAAAACAAGTTTTTTAAATTAATGAAAATATTGATTTATTGCTGATACCCACTCTAATTATCAAATCCAAAACAAAGATATTAAATTTAAAAATATAAATAATGGTTAAATCTATTGGCAAATGCAATTGTGAGTAGTATTATGGTCAAAAACCGTAAGATACTATATCAAATAAGGTGGAAATATAATTATGATGACGCATAAAGAGCGATTTTTGACGGCAATGGTGGCCGGTGGTGTGCCTGATCGGGTGCCGGTAACGCCGGATACGTCCAACTATATTCCCTGTAAAAGAACAGGTTTGCCGTTCTGGGATATCTATTTTAAAGGTGATATTCCGCTGTGGAAGGCATATCTGGATGTGACAGACTATTACAACACAGAAGCGTGGATTGCCTGCTGTACCGGTCTGCCATTAGAGTTTGCCAACAGTCGTGTAGAACGCAAATCTGAACTTGTATATGACGCCGACCGTGATGCCATGCTGGAAAAACTGCTGATACGCACTCCGGATGGCGACATGACCGCACAAACGCTTTGCTACCGCAATGACCCTCCATCACCGATTGAAAAGTTGATGAAAAATTTGGAAGTTGATTTTGCCAAATATAAATGGCTGATGTCAGAACCAACCGGATATAATGCCGCAGCAGTAGAAGAAATACGCACAGAATGTGAAAAACGAGAGCAGGCGTTCGGAATGTGCATGGGATATCCCGGTTTCCAAGGTTGGATGTGCTTTGTCGAGGGTGGCGTTGAACCACTCTGTTATGCCGAAATGGATACCCCGGAAATTCTTGAAGAATGGTTGGAAATTGACCTTGCATACGGAACCAAAGTTATGGAATATATGATAACCGCCAAACCTGACTACCTTCTCTTTGGCGGGTCTGGCACTATCACCCTCGCCTCGCCGGAATTGGCGCATAAATACGCCATTCCCGCGCTGAAAAAATGGTCGGCGATGGCGAAAGAAGCCGGTATTCCCACTATGCTCCACAGTTGCGGTAAATCCCGTCTATTGGTGGATTTATTATGTGATGAAACCGATGTTAATTGCATCAACCCGCTGGAAATTGCACCGATGGGAGATGTCGACCTGGCAGAAGTTAAAAAAGCTCGTGGACACCAAATCAGCCTTATGGGGAATCTGCATACAACACAGGTGATGTTGTATGGCACTGCCGACGATGTACGGAAAGCGGCTAAACAGGCGATATCCGACGCCGGCGAAGGCGGCGGTTTCATCCTGTCCACCGGTGACCAATGCGGCCCGGAAACCCCGGAAGAAAATATTTTTGCAATGGTTGAAACAGTTGATAAATATGGCGTTTATGATCCAAAAACCGGTAAATTGAAAAATTTATAATTAACATGGATAGGCAGGATGGGAAGGATATTTTCATCCTGTTAATCCTGTTAATCATGTCAAAAAAAACAACTTGGGAGTAATAATTGTCATCGAAAATAAATCCTATCATATACAGTGTGCCAGAGGAAGAAGTTCCTGCTGTTGATTATGCTGTCACTGTGAATGGCCAACCGGTTTTTACCCATCAGGCACGGGTGTCTGCGCACCCATTGAACCAGGTGTGGCCGGGTTATCAACGTCCAAAATCACAAACAGAGATTGCCTCGTTCGCCAGTTGGGAAATGTCAGGGCCAGTTGATGTCGCTATAACCAGTGCCCGTCCGATAAAATCAGTGGTGGTGCGTCCGTACTCTGCTGGTATCATACCGCAAATTGATGGCAACAATATTTCATTCACCATTAATAATCCCGGGCAATTTTCCGTTGAGGTAAATGGCTCACATTTTCCATTGCTCCTTTTCGCCAATCCGCCGGAAGATATTATACCTGACCTTAATGATTCGAATGTACTATATTTCGGCCCCGGCGTTCATTGTCCCGGTTTGATAACCATGACCAGCAACCAGACCGTTTATATTGACAGTGGTGCGGTGGTATATGGCGCGATTATTGCCGAACATGTCGAAAATATTGCTATTCTCGGACGTGGTATTCTGGACGGCAGCAAGTTTGACCGTATGCAGTTGAATGGTCTTATTAGTACCTTTGATTGCATTGCAGTACGAATAGAAGGAATTACGTTGCGCGACCCGTCTGGGTGGACAATCGTTCCGATAGCTTCTTCACATGTGTATATCAGCAATCTAAAAATTATCGGTAACTGGCGTTATAACACTGATGGCATCGATTTTGTTAATTGCCAGCATTGCGTAGTTGAGGATAGTTTCATTCGCAGTTATGATGATTCCATTTGTCTGAAAGGTTACGATAATTGGGGGCCATTCATATACAAACTCCAACTTTACAAGAACCAGTTTGATGGCTATTTCACCATTGATGGGGTAAACCGGCAAAGTTTTGCCGACCTGCAACGACAGGAAGGAATTTATGCCTGTAATGCCGCACCAATGCATGACTTCCAAGTACGACGATGTGTGTTGTGGAATGACTGGGGACGCGCGATGGAAATAGGGTTGGAGACAGTAGCGGCACATATCAGCGATGTACATTTCGAGGATTGCGATGTCATTCACACAAACCATGTCGCCATGGATGTGCAAAATGGCGACAATGCCCATTGTCACAATATAACTTTTAAAGATATCCGAGTTGAGTTAGACGACTGCCCGCCACCACAATACCAAAGCACACATGGGCAGGAATATTCTGTACCCCATGACAACAATTATTTACCATCCCTGATTACACTTCACATCATCCAGGGTTACTGTAATTACAGCGAGGAACGCGGGCATATTGATAATATCAGCTTTGAAGATATTAATGTTACCGCCCCCGGTATTCCACCGTCCCACTTTATTGGCTTTGACGATGCACACCTGGTACAAAAAATATCCATCAAAAACCTGCAAATAAACGGACAAACAGCAACAAACCCGGAATCTGCCGGGATTCAAGCCAATGAGTTTGTACGGGATATTGTGGTTGAGTGAATATTATAATAAATTGTCACCGTGTGAAAAGGGACGCAAGTCCGACGGATTTTCGACAACCTTTCATGTTAACCACATTTTAGTAAATGTAATAGGAGAGAATTTCTGCATGATATTCTATAAATCCTATTGAGGCAATTGCAAAACCTGGTATATAATTCTCATGTTGATAATTTTTAACTAAAAAGATATAGTGATGAGATAAAATTACAGTCACCGTTTGGAACAGGGTCGCAGCCCGGCTCCCTTCAATTACCATGAAAACTATTTTTTTTTAGTTCACTTCCACCTACTAAAAGAGTTTCATCTCACTAAAGTTCTCTATCAATAAGACGATTTTTTCATCATCTAATTCAAATGCTAACCTGAAATCTAAAAAATTTTAACCATAATGGCATTTTTTATTTACAAACATGGTTAATATTTGGTATAATATATTAACCATAATAAAAAGGTGATGAATATGTCATATATTGTCATTCAAAAAGTAAAGAACACAGATAAAGAATACGTGCTACTTGCAAACAACAATCATATACGTAATGTAGGCGCAAGGCAAAGTCGAAAATATTTGGGGATATATGATGCTGAGAATAATGAACTTATTCTCAGCAAAAAAATAGAAGAATTAACAAATGAAGAACTGACCGCTTTAAAAAATGCAAATATAAAGTATAATGGAAGGAAAAAGGAGCCTCGTATATCTTTGTCGCAATCAATGCCTAACGTAAATTTAGAAAGCATCGAGTATGTTGGTGATACCTATGCTTTATCTCAA
>JBIJDE010000075.1:0-13927 GCA_044344305.1 Armatimonadota bacterium | reverse complement strand
TAACAACTTTAGTGGCGATTGATAAATAGATGGTGAACCTTTAAATTTAATAAAACTTTTTTCCTGGTGGCAGCAGTACTACTATCGGGTACAGCCACAAATGCGGGCAACCACTGTAACTTTTAACGGGATTAAATGTTCCGCATTTAAGGCAGTCCCCTTTGCTTAAATTGGAAATGGCAAATTAAATTAGGATAAGGGGACTGACACCCGAAAAAATCATTGCTTCATTAATCGTATTTGATCGCTAACTTCCTGAAATCGCCATATTCGTGGCTCAGATAAAAAAAAACATTAAATCCCCGAAATCCTCTCTATCCGTGGTTCATACAAATAACAATCACCGTACTAATACTGTAATAATTCGGTATCTCAGTATTAGTACGTGATTAATGTACAGGCATTTATTTGCATTTGTCAGGTTATTACCTGATATTAAAAAATATGTTTTTAAAATAAATTGAGGATGTTATTCAAAATTGTTCATGAATCATTTGTTATTGATGATATTTTACCGTAGTAATACGATATTTCAGTATTGGTACGCGATTGTTATAAGGATATTTATTCACATTTATAAGGTGATATCCTGATTACGTTCAATAAAATTTTGAATTACAATTAATTTGAAGTTCAGAATTGTTCAGTAAACATTTGAAGTTCATTATGTTTTACTGAACAAATCATACTTTTGGAGGGATACCTGTGGTATACAACATGCGTGGATTAACAGTTACTTTAATATCTGTTATTACATGGTTAATATCTGCCATACCTGCGGTTGCAGTAGATGCACCAGCAGCATCCGCTGCTACTATTAACTCATCTATTCAAATCTATCGGGTAACTGATTTAAACTTTGGAACTATAGTTCCCAGTGCTGTAACAGGAACTGTTACTTTAGCACCGAGTAGTTCCTATAGTTCAACCGGTGGCATATTACTCGTAAGTGGTACGCCGCGAACAGCGGCAGCATTCTGGGCATACGGACAGTTAAATCGCTCTTTTGCTATCACAATGCCATTACAGGCTTCACCTATAATTATTACTAATGGTACACAAACCATGACAGTTGATACATTTATTGCTGATACCAGTGAAGCAACAAATAACCCCGGTGCTACCGGTGGTGTTCTTAACTACATGGGCATGTATTCAATGTGTCCCATACATATAGGCGCAAAATTATATGTAAGTCCGAATCAGGCTGTTGGCATATACACCGGCACATTTAATGTGACGGTTGCATATTAAGGAGATATGGATAAAGATGAATAAAATAATAATTAACTTTTCTTTAATAATTGGACTACTTGTTTCTGCAGTAACGGCTTTCTCTGCTGACGCTGATGCATCAGCTAAGATTCGCACATCGCTTACAATTGTAAAAGATACCAATAACACCATCGGCATTACTGGTGGAAATCTATCATTTGGCACTATTATCCCAAATGGAGATGGCGGGTTGGTAACTATCAACCCAACGAAAACACTTGGTACTTGCCGTACGGCTACGCTAACAACGGTTAGTTCAACAACATATGGATGGGCGAGTTTTCTGGTGACAGGTTCACCGACAGCATCATTTGCTATTACCAAACCCGCAGAAGATACCGTCATAATTTATTCCGCAGGAAATGTTAACTCCATGCCAGTAAACTTCTGGAAATGCAATGACACCGACCTTATAATGGCGCTTGATACTGACGGTAAAGCATCATTTAAGATAGGTGCAACTTTGGAAGTCGGCCCTGACCAGCCCGACGGATTCTACACCGGTGAGTTCAACGTATCGGTCGCTTACAATTAAATAATACGCAGGCAGTGGTGACACCGACCCCATTGTCAGAACAATATTATGCAGCAGGAAAATCATCCTGTGCCAATTATCTTAAGGAGATAAAAATGAACAAAATGATTCTTAGCCTGGCCATCGTTATTGGCCTGCTAACCCTCGGCGTTTCAGCATTTGCTGCTGACGCTACCGCTAATGCAACCGCAACCATCCAAACCGGTATTGGCATTCTCAAGACCTCTGGTAAAGACCTGAAATTCGGAACAATGGTTCCAGGCGCAGCCAGTACCGTTGTTGTTGACGCTGATAGCGTTCGTACAAGAGCTACCGGCGATGTTGTTCTGGTTACTGATACCAGCAACAACCCACAAGCTGCAGCATTTGAAGTAACCGGCTCACCAAGCACAACCTTCGTTGTTACATTACCAACCACCTGCACAATTACCAATGCACGAGTAGGCCATACATCAGAAACCATGACCGTTACTAATTTCACCAGCAATGCTGGCACAACACTTTCAGCATTAGGCGCAGCATTATTCAATGTTGGCGGTACTCTTAACGTTGGCGCAGCTCAAGGCGACGGCATGTACACCGGCACTTTCAGCGTAACAGTAGCATATTAAATAATATAAAATATTTCATAGAAAAAGCATTTTCTTGACATCTATCTCAAAGGAGAGATTAAAATGAATAAAATGATTCTAAGCCTGGCCGTTATCATGGGCCTATTATGTCTGACCAGTTCAGTCTTTGCTGCTGGTGACGCAAATGCAGATGCATCCGCTAAAATTCAGAAAGCAATTGCAGTAGTTAAAGATACAGGTGCCTTAAATGGTGGCGACCTCGCTTTCGGCGTAATCGTTCCTGGCACCGCAACTGTAGTAACAGTAGGTACTAACAATGCTCGCACAAAAGATACCGGCACTGCAACACTTTTAGGCACAGCATTTGGCGCAGCATCCTTTAATGTTACCGGTTCACCGGACGCAACATATACCGTAACCAAGCCAGCAGCAGCTATCACCATCACCAACGGCACTGAAACCATGTCAGTTGACGGTTGGACTTGCACCGCTTCCGGCACCCAGACTTTATCGTCTGATAATACCGGCCTTGGTTCATTCAAAATCGGTGGCGACCTGCATGTTGGCGCAGCACAGGCTGTTGGCCAATACACCGGTGTATTCACCGTAACCGTAGCATACAACTAAACAAAAACCCATTTATGTCGGGGAGTTTCGGTGACTTCCCGACTTATTTTTTTATCAAATCCTATGATTATTATTTATTCAGCAATTATAAATCAATTTTCCCTGCACTTATCTTAAGGAGATAAATATGAACAAAATTATTAGTTTTCTGGCCGTTATCATGGGTGTATTATGTCTGACCAGTTCAGTCTTTGCTGCTGGTGGCGCAAATGCAGATGCATCAGCAAAAATCCAGACAGCGATCGCTGTAGTTAAATATACCGAAACCGTCACTAATGGCGACCTTGGATTCGGTGTAATTGTTCCTGGTACTGCAACTATAGTAACTGTTAGCACCGCCAGTGTTCGATCAAAAGATACTGGCACAGCAGCACTGTTAGGTACTGCATACGGCGCAGCAACCTTTATGATATATGGTTCACCCGACGCAACATATACTGTAACCAAACCATCAGCAGCTATTACAGTCACTAATGGCTCGCAAACCATGGCAGTTGATAATTGGACAAGTACTTCTGATACATACCAAAATGGCATCGGGCAATGCGGTGCAGAAGGCCAAAGTTCATTCTTAATAGGCGGCTCCCTGCATGTTGGCGCGTCACAGGCAGTCGGTCAATACACTGGTGAGTTTACTGTATCCGTTGCTTATAATTAATTTAAATATTTTTAGTGGGGATTAAAAAGTGAATTTTATTGTATGTCAAATATTAATTTTATTTCTTTTAATTGTTGCCGGTTTAACAGTTGCCACAAGAGTTGATGTGGATGAAAATGAAAACGAAAAGAAAAAAAAACCGCATAATTTTTTTAAGATAGATATCTGTAATGACAATAACCATAATCAAATTAAAAAAATAATTTCTTGTCTGGATGGTGAGGCAGAATTATATTAAAATGGTCATTGTATTTACAAAGACGGTTTAAATATTACCATGGTAACACAAACATCATGCCTTGCAACAGCAGCAATGATGTTTGATGAACATGAATCTAAATACATTATGACAGTTGATGGCTGGACATATACCTTGTTTGAATCTGTGAATCAATCAATGACATTTAATATAGAACCTACATAATTTAATATTGTCATCATCAATTATTCATTTACTAAAAGTGTTAATTATCAGGTATATAAACGGTACGACTCCCTACAGGGTCGGGAAATATTCGTATTAATAAGTTCTATAGACGTGAGACTCCTAACGGAGTCAAAATTAATTTATGTTTACAAAATGTGTATAAGAATGATTGCATTGCCATGGGCAATGGATTTTTTAAATAAACATAAATATTGTAAATAGTTGTAAATTATCTGATATTAATTAAAATATGTGGTATAATATTCTGGACAGTACTTTTAAAGGTTTAAAGTCTTGTGGAGGATATTTATTATGAAAGTTTTTATCATTTTATCCTTAATGCTATTGTTGCTGTGTCTGGATGTAACAGTGTTACCGGCCGTTGCTACGGCTAATGCAACAGCAACAATACAGACCGGCATATCTGCATCAATGGATACTTTAAGCACTACTGGCGGCAATCTTGCCTTTGGAAAGATTGTTCCCAGTGAGGCCGGCGGAACCGTGGTGGTGAATCCAACAACTGGTGACCGGGCTAATGGTAACGGTTCATCGTTATCATTAGTATCGAGCATCGCTGGACCAGCATCTTTTAATGTAACAGGTTCACCGTTAGCAACATTTGCGATTGCTCTGCCTGTGAGCGAGGTAATGATTTCTGATGGCGACGGTCATACGATGATAGTCAAAGATTTTGTAAGCGATTCTGCGGTTTCCACGCCATTATCGCTGGATGGCAAGGCATCGTTTAAAGTCGGTGGCACCCTGGTGGTAGGGTTTAATCAAAGTATTGGCGTTTATACCGGCGCGTTTAATGTGACAGTTGCATATAATTAGCGCATTAAAATTGAATAATGTTAACACACAATACGTAGCTTATTACTAATTGAAAAATTATTAAGTACCATAAAATGATCCCAGCGGGGTCAAATATTATGATGGATTTTTTCTATAAAGATGTGACTAAACTGGAGTTAAATCTATTTTATTAGATGTTTAGGTTTCAGGTTTGTGGTAGGCGAAAACCACCCCGACCTTCGGCCACCCCTCCTTGGCAAGAAGGGGAGTTTAAAATGAAGGCTTTGCTTATTAAAGCAACATTATTTTATCAAGTAACTACCATAACTCCCCTCCTTGCCAAGGAGGGGCAGGGGGTGGTTTGGTTGATTATATAATTGGTGTGGTTTTGCAAGAGCCTATTGCAATTATAAATTATCTGACGAATTATTCGCAGAAAAATGGGGGTTATAATGGTTGGTATTTACGAATTAAGGCGATTATTTTTGATGTTCACTCTTTTTAGCATCGTTGCTGTTGCAGGTGTAATAGCGCAGGAACCGACACCAGCAGCACCGGTTGCACCGACGGCAGCACCAACGAATCAATTTAATCTCAGCGACATCATGATTGCGCCTACGCGTGTAGTATTCGATGCGAAAACGCGTACCGCGGAAATCGCTCTAATTAACCAAAGCGCAAAAACATTCACATACCGAGTTTCTTTCATGCATTTGCGAATGACAGATACCGGAGGGATGATAGAGATTAATGAACCTGGCGCAGGCGAGTTGTTTGCTGACGACCTGGTACGTTTTACACCTAAACAGGTAATTCTGGAACCCAAGAAAACGCAGATAGTTCGTTTGCAATTGCGTAAACCTGCTGACTTGGTTGAGGCTGAATACCGTTCGCAACTATTGTTTCGTATTGTACCGCCAGCTACAACGGAAGCCGGCGCAACAGATGATGGCGGTAAA
The DNA here is from genome assembly GCA_044344305.1 of Armatimonadota bacterium. Classification (GTDB taxonomy): domain Bacteria; phylum Armatimonadota; class Hebobacteria; order CAIYQO01; family CAIYQO01; genus JBAXQQ01. The sequence goes on along the minus strand of JBIJDE010000075.1, from coordinate 8,076 downwards.
GGCATCAGCATTAAGTTGATTCCCGTGTATGGTATATCTATCCCAATTATCGTACGCCATGGTAATCTTAATTCCAACGTTACAATAGCAGACACTTCAATTGATCCTGCGACTGAAACAGCATTGCCAGTATTAAATTTATCATTAAACCGTACCGGCACAATGTCAGTATTTGGCGATATCAGCGTCGAATGGGCACCTGTTAAGGGTGAGCCCGTTATTATAGGACGAATTACCGGCATATCAGTTTATACTCCAAACACAAAACGAATCGTCAAAGTTTCATTGAAGATGCCTAAAGATACCAAACTAATTGGCGGCAAATTGCACATTAGATATGTTGATCCATTAATTGGTGACAAAGGGATAATTGCTGAAGAGACGATAGCGGTTCCTTGATGAGGAGTACCTGTGTATAAAGTGTCCACACCCGAAGTGGTAAATATCATGACAATACTTCGGGTGTGTTTATTACAGAGGCTGCCGAAAGTGTCTGTTCAAGTAAAAGATTTTATATTCGTCATAATATTTATAATTATGGCGAATATAACTGTATTTACACAGGAAATTGCCAGTGTACCAACAATACCGAAACCTCATAAAACAGCAATTAAGTTGACTGTTCCGAATGAAGATGAGCTGTTACTTTGCTCGTTTCGATTGAACCAATTAAACATGAGTAACGAGTTAGTGACATTTTCTACTGAACGTGGCCTATTTATGCCATTAGGCGAGGTATGCAGGTTACTTGAATTAGGTATAACGGTCGATCCTAATACTGGTAGTACAAATGGTTTTATTATAAATCCGCGTCAGACAATGTTATTAGACATGGCGTCAGAATCCATAATTATATCCGGTAAGGAACGAAAATATGATGCTAAACGAGTAGAGGCACATCAGGATGATATCTATGTAGAAAGCGCATTGCTGGCTGATTGGCTTTCAATGCGAATTGAAGCTGACCGTTATAGTTCTCTAATATCCATTCACCCCTTCGAAAAATTACCACTTGAACAGCGTTTGGCTCGTGAGCAACGTGGTGGCAATACCTGGGGGTACGGATTGACAGCAGATGCCGGATATCCCCGAATACCACACCCCTACAGTGTATTAGCCGGAGCAAGCATTGATCTTTCCCTGCAGGAATCAATGTCATCAAGCAAAGGTAAAATCAGCCATTCAGAGCAATATTCATCTGTTATCACTGGTGACGTCGCCTGGATGAATGGACGTGCTTACATCTCAGGAAATACAGATTCCGGCCTTAATCCTATCAAGTGGGTGCTTAGTCGGGTTAATCCAGAAGGTGGATTATTAGGTAAACTATCAGCACGCGAGATTTACTTCGGTGATATCGGCTCTACTTCTTTACCTTTAATAGGTGGTGGCGGTGAGGGAAAAGGAATATTGATAAGCGATTACCCGCTGTCACAACCAAGTTATTTTAACCTTAAGACATTTCATGGGGTATTACCAACCGGATGGGATGTTGAATTATATCGAAATAATGTCTTATTAGATTACCGTCCTGCGGATTCTGGGGAATACTACGACTTTCGCGACATTCCGTTATTATATGGTACAAACAGTATCAGATTGGTATTTTATGGTCCACAGGGGAAAAAACGTGAAGAAAATCACACCTATAATGTAGGTATAAATATGATCCCTCCCGGTAGTAGAGCCTTCCGCTTTTCATCAACTGAAGATAATAATAAAAGAAATACCAGTCTGCAAAGCACAATTGGAATTAACAATTACTTAACGCTGAATGGTGGAATAGCATCAACCATGCTAACAGATGGGGTACATAATTATGCAGTTTTAGGAACGAGTTGTTATTTACCCATTTGTCAGATAGACGGAAATATAGCTCATGACTTAACAAGTGGAGGAATAGCCATGGATGTAGGAATGCTGGCAAAAACAGGAAATATAAATTATTCGTTGCATCTTACGGATTATGACCACATGTTAAGTCTGGATACGATGTCTGCTAATAGATTTCCATATCGAAGAAAAATGGACTTTCGGGTTGATGGCATACGCCTTACTCGCAGTTGGAATATGGCACCGCTTTCAATCAGTTATTCACATTACACCCAGACAGATGATAGCCCACAAAATGCATTAGTTATTAAGCAATCCCATTTTTGGAAACAGATGCAGTTTTCGCATCAATTAAGCTATGAAACAACACCGAGGAATATATCGCTGCCAGAAAAACTGACAGGTACATCAAATATTAATGTTCGTTTGCGCAATACTTCGTTGCATGGCGATGTACAATACGATATTATTCCAGAATCTATGTTAACCAGTATGTCACTTTCATTGGATCGTCCACTGCCACATGATTATTTTCTCTCCAGTGGTGTGATTTACAACCGTGTGCAAAAATCTTTAGCCACAACTTTAGGTCTTCATCGCAATACTGGCACTTGTTCCATCGGGTTGACAGCCGGTTATTCGTCGGGTAATTCATGGAACCTGGGAGTATCCTTATCCAGTAATGTCAGTAGTGAACCACGAACAGGCGCTTTGGTGTCTGATGCGCGTGCGCTTGCTTCACAAGGTGGTATCTCCGCCCGTGTTTTTCTGGATGCTAATAAAAATGGGACGTGGGACAAAGACGAAACACTGCTGAAAGATGTGGGATTTTTCGTGAATGACAGAAGTCATGAAACATTGACATCAACCAACGGTATCGCATTTTTACGGGGTTTAACGCCTAACCAACCAGTTGATTTATCATTGTCCACCAGCACTTTAGAAGAGATGTTGTGGATACCAGCATATAAAGGTCTACGTTGCCTTCCACGTCCAGGCAATGCTGTCGCGCTGGATTATCCACTATTAATTACCGGTGAAATATCTGGCAATGTGTATCAACGCGATAATGGCAAGTTAACAGAGGCGGCAGGCATTAATATTGAAGTCGTAGATGCGAAAGGAAACGTTGTCAAGAAGACCCGATCTTCATTTGACGGATTCTACTCTGTCCCCAACGTCCCAACAGGTGGTTACACTGTACGGGTACAACCGGTACAGGTTCAACGATTGAATGTATCAGTTTCAAGCAGGTCGGTGGTAATTCCACCATCCGGAGATTATATTGACCATGTTGATTTAATATTGGAGTCAGTACAAAAAATTACTAATCCTGTTGACACTATTACGATATTGGCAGCCATGTCAGTAATGCCGCGGTTTAACGGGAATATTCCAGAAAAAACAAATATTATAGTACCGTTCTTAATTGCCCGCAACCTGGGGATAAATGATATTGAGAATAATACAAAACGATCCATTGAAAGTGTTATTCCTGCGGTTGTGGTGCAAATAAAACCGATAGAAAAATATTTAAAGATATTAAAAACACCATTTGAAATAATTACAAATCAATGTGTAGAACCACAGTTACCAGTTTTAACAGCTATTGTTAAACAGCAAATCGAGAACAATATACAACATATGGATAATCAGTTGATAACATTGCCAGAAATAGTGTCAACGAAAACTGTTGAGTTGGAGAGTCCATACTTAGAATTAGGGATGTCGGGTGATGATGTAAAGCTATTGCCAAGAACAATAATCCTACCGGATACAATACATTTTGCGGTTGATAGGTCTGAAATAAGTTATGCTTCCGGGGAAATCCTTAATATTGTAATTAGAAATCTACGTGCAGAATCATCACTGTCAATAGTGTTGATTGGACACACAGATATTCGTGGGTCAGTTGAATATAATATGGCTTTATCTAAGCGAAGAGTGCGTTCGGTACGCCAATACCTGTTAAATCATGGTATCATTCCAGGTCGAATATCAATAGAGGCGCAGGGTAAATCATGGCCCATTAGAATCGGGAACTATGAGTTAGACCATTCCATGAATCGCAGAGTTGAAATGCTTTTTAAATCTGAAGTTGGAGTTAAGATAATTCATAAACAAGATATTAATGACTTGCAGAAATAAAATATTTCAGATGAATAGAGTTTGATTTTCCGTTTCCACTACTATTTAAATACTGAGGTAATTCCTTCTCTGATAGCATATTTTGTCAAATCAATGATAGATTTAATACCAAGTTTATCTGAGATTTTCTTACGGTGGGTTTCCACCGTTTTAGTGCTGATGAACAAACTATTTGCAATATCTTTCATTGTTTTCCCTTCAGCAAGTAATTGCAAGACTTCACGTTCGCGTTTAGTTAAAATTGGCTTTATCTCTTTTTCTTGACTTTGTATATCACCCGTTATCCCTTTACGGTAATCAGAAAGCACAAGATGAGCTACGGGTGGGCTTAAATATGATTGGCCACGCTCTACAGATCTGATAGCGAAAAGCAATTCGTCAAATACACCATCTTTCAAAATATATCCTGCTGCACCGGCGTGCAGCATTTCACTAACATATCGGTGATCAGAATATGTGGACAAAGCCAAAATACGCAATGTAGGAACTGCTGCTATCAATTGACGGGTTGCCTCAATACCATTTAATTCTGGCATGGAAACATCCATCAAGACAAGATCTGGTTTAAGCTTCAGGATTAATTCAACTGCCAGACGTCCGTGTTCTGCGACACCAATAACCTCTATATCGGATTCATTATTTAATAATGCACTAATACCATCACGAATAATACCATGATCATCAGCAATAAAGACTGTTAGTGGCAATGTAATCTCCTTCGATCATATTCCCTATCCGTGTTGGATAGCATTTTATATAAAATAAAATACTGCAAAATTAATAAATATCCTGCTTTTTTTGATTGAGTAGTAATATTTAAAAAAATATCAGGTAATTCCCATACAGATATTAAGGTATTTCCTCTATAGATAATTTTACAGTTAATTATAATACTTCCATATTTTCTTGATAATTATACACATCTCCAAGTAAATCATAAATATTATCGCAAAATGTTGGATGGTATGGCAGAGCATGTTGTATAGCATTATATATAGCCATTCTTCAATTCCTTTTCTATGAAGAATTGTGCTCTTACAGGGCGTAAAATTGTTATGTATTCAGACCCACAGCGATGCTCTTACTCTTATACACATTTTATCAATTTATCTTTGACCCCGTATGGGTGTCGCACTACAATTGCTGGTAATCTACGCATGTTCGACACCTACGGGGTCGTTAATCATATTGATGTCGAATTCTATAGACGTGAGACCCCTACGGGGTAAACGTTGTGTTAGCTTCTGATAATTAGCAACAATTTGGAATCCTGACTTTTTTTGTTCAAATTTGATTGCTAACGGTCTAACACCTTTTATATCCACCATTCTCTATCATTCTCATCAAAGCAGGATAATCTACTTTTGAATTATGTCGTGAATCTACTGGAATCTGTTTTACTACCAGAATATCTTCGATTAATTGATTATTTAATGCATATTTCAATGCTTTTAAATCTATTTTATTCCCATCAGATTCGACTACTAAAACACGGTCACCGTGATGAAGTATTAATGCTGCTCGTTTAACAGCAGGATGATTCATTGCCGCACTTTCCACCGCAAAGGGGTAGACTATTCCGCGTTCATCATTAATCCGCGCTATGCACCTGCCCAGTAGCCACAATCTGCCATCATCGTCAATATATCCCTCATCGCCAGTGCGATGCCAGGGTATGCCATCGACTTGAAACTTTGTTTCTTTGTCACCATTGCCATGCAGATAGCCGGGTAACACATGGGCACCACTGACCACTATCTCACCAGGCTCTCCCGTCGGTTGGCATTGTTCAATAAACTCTACTGATGAAAACGGTCCGACAGGCTGCCCCCATTGATGCTTTATTATCTGCAATTTTATATCAACCACTGGTTTTCCTGCCAATAATCCTTTACCATTTGTCATCGCGGCACAATCATCTTCGGTAATATCTTTCATATTCAGATGTGCTATAGGTTCTGCCTCGGTCGAACCATAAACCGGCATGATGCTCGCGTTGGGGGCCGCTTTTTTAAGTTTTCGCAAGAATGGCAAAAATACTGGCGCGCCGCCGGTATATATTTTTTCAATATTTGGAATAGTCGTATCCTGTTGTAAACAATATTCCGCAAGACGATCGAAAAAAGCTGGTGGGGCACTGGTACGGGTAGGTCGCCATTCCGATATTTGCGCTAATATTGGATTAGCATTTACACGGGCAGGAGAACGCAAATCACCATCCGGTATGATGCTTGTTACCCCGGATGCGAGATTTGCCAACGCGAAAATTGGGAGCGTAGTCATGTCAATCTCACCCGGGCGTAAATCCAGACTGCTGACAAGAATACGATGTTGATCCAGTAAAAATCCGTGTGTGCGTATGGCCGCCTTTGGCTGACCGGTACTACCACTGGTAAAGGTTAATAATGCCGGAGTATCTAAATTGCATGATTGGATATCAGTATCAGGAATATATGAATCTATCTTGCCCCAGGAAATTGCACCTGGCAGCGTTGCGCCGATGGCAAACTTGCGGGGGATGCGCCGGATTGCACCTGATATTACCCTTAACAAATGCGCTTTTCCACAACCTATAAATGCTGCCGGGGGATATATTTCGCAACATCTTTCAATATGCTTTCGTCCGGCAGAAGGATCAAATACGATTGCGACCATACCCAGGCGGAAAATTGCAATTAGCGCGATATATAAGTCAATCGACATTGGCTGAAGCAGAACTACGCCATCCCCGGGAACAAGACCTGATGATTTCAACATCGCTGCCGCCCGTTTTGACGCAATGTCTAATTCATCAAAGGTGATGCGGCGGCTTTTGCCGTGTTTTTTTTCAACCATGGCAATGCTATTGGGACGTTCTACAACTTGTTTGCAAAATGCCTCTACAAGATTCATACCTGTAAATCCTTTGCAAATAGAGCATATCGCCGAAATGGACGCGAGAATCGATTGCTGATAATCATTGAGTTATTCCCCTCGTACATCAAGGCATGAATAGCCCGTTTATAGCCCAGATTGTATGCAATACGATGACTTTGCGCCAACAGCACATTGCCGAGACCCGCATAGGATCGGCCCGGCAATACGGCAAATGACTTTACGATGAGAGTATCAATCGGTTGCTGACGTTGCGCCTGCATATAGTCGGGTATATTAAAAATGAATCCGACTGGTTTGTCACCATCTTCAGCTATTAAAACCGTTTCTGGTTTAACATAAGAACGTAATGGCAAATACAACTCTAAAAACTCTTCTTCAGTAAATGGTGAATAAAGAAAATTCTGTTGAAAACTGACTGCCGATACCTGATAAATACGTCGCAACTCATCCGCAAACGAATCAATATCCAGATTTCTAATCTTAATATTATTAGCTGCCAGGCGTTTCTCCACTTCCGGTATCCTCGGGTCTTCGTAAGTCAGGTCTTCATTAAGTGACGAATAATATATCGATAACGTTTCAAATCCCTGTTTTTTCCAGTATTCCGGCCATTCATCAGGATTATCCGGTTCCAATAAAAACGGCTTTTCATCACCACGTTCTATCAAAAATCTATATTTTTGCATAGTGTTGCCATTCATCGGACCAACAGCAAGTGTGCAACCATTTATTTTCAATTCCGCGCAGGCATGGTCTAACAACTGCCGGGAAGTGACTTCATTATTTACTGCATAATGCCCTATTATTCCTAAATGATGTGTCCCATAGGCCGGTGGTTTCGTCCACCAGAGTGAGATACGTCCCAACAAAATTTTACCATCCACCAGTATCCAATGCGCATCTGGCGAAAAATTGTCCAATGTCTTAATATCAAATGCTGGGACACCTTCAGCTAATTCAAAGCTAAGTAAATCATTCGCATTTTTTATACGTATAAGTTGTGACATCCAATTATCCTTTAATAAAATATAACGGCAGCAAACACAAGACAGATGCAACACTGCCAATAATAGTTTGTTTTAACCATGGGTATCGTTCTATTGAATAATTCTCTGGCCGTGGAATAGTAACGTTTAAAATCATCGTTGCACCAGTAATAACAATGAGAGCAAATACTGCATACATTAAACTTGCCAGTGACAAACCTTTAATCAAGAT
>JBIJDE010000004.1:0-34826 GCA_044344305.1 Armatimonadota bacterium | reverse complement strand
CTGGTAATATATCCGCGCAAGACATCATCAACATAAAATGTGAAATATGCTGGAACACGTGTGTTTTTGTATAAAATCTGTATTGTTTGAATGCCGGTTATCTGTTGGCTATAGTTCGGCATCACGATGTTTAAACTTTTTTTCTCTTCCTGTATGGTATCAATTGGCAAACGGGTTGAAAATATATCTCGAGGAGTAGTTTTGTTGAATCGGGTAAATGCCTGTCCGGTTGTTTCCCCGGTTAGCGGTAGTGGCAATCGAATGTCTTCGTTTAGATAATTCATGCCGATATATGGTTTTGCAGCCTTACGGCCGTACTCTACGGCTTTACGGTTTTCGCCTTCGCGATTCATTATCTCAGCTAAAATGGCATAAAGCATAGGGGAAGTGTTACCGCGTTCCTCTGCTGTTTGCGCCGCAGTCTTTGCCTCATCTTTTTGCCCCAGCATCAGACTGGTGTATGCCTGTACCACGCGTAATTGTGCATTTTGCGGGTTTAACTTAACAGCTTTTTCTATAACAGATAGCGCGTCGCTTGCTTTGTTGCTACTTAGCAGGCTAATTGTTAATCCCCAAAGTGCTGGTACGTATTTATCATCTTTTTGTAATGCACCCCTAAAACCTTTCATAGCCTCAGCAGCATTGCCGTCACATAATAACGACATGTCGCGAACTACGGTAACAAAAGGCTCATCCTGATATTTAGCATCAACATTATCCAGCACAATCGCAGCTTTTTTGTAATCGCCATTAGATAAATGCGAAACCGCGCGGTTAACTGTAGATATACCAACATCGTCAATTGCAAACGCAATCGACATGACAAATATTAAAATAATAAGCGTACTGTAACGCAATGCTACCATCGTGAACATATAATACGAAAATTTTAAGGGTTATAGCAAGGAAATAAGGAATATAATTGAGATTTGGTGGAAATTATGGGGGGAAGTATAAAAAATCTGTCGGATTAGTCGAATCCGACAGATTAATATCCCTCACTAAAGTGGGTATCACCCACAATCCAATATTGCTTTAATAATAAAAAGCCAGATAGATATCCTCTGTGTAACTCTGCGTCAAACCCTGCGTTCTCTGTGGTAAAATAAAAAACTACAATAAACATGCTATATCCCAACTTAACCGCAGAGTTGCACGGAGTTTAGCACAGAGTAACACAGAGATAATACTTGCAAAAACATTTTTTATTTCAACATTATTAGGTTTTAAGGTACCAATAACATACATCCCTCATTTAAAATAATTTGCCATTTGCCATTTCAAATTTGCAATTATCCCCCTCGTCCCCTTGCCGATTTTTGCTTTCATATATACACTGTTAACGTGTTTGCTAATATATTACTTGATACTGCTGACAGTGCATTGGATGTCCTGTTTACATATATTATTCCTGCTGAACTTGCGGGTGCGGTGCAGCCTGGTAGTCGCGTTTATATCCCGTTACAATCGCGCAAGGTGCGTGGTTTTGTAATGGATGTTATGGATTACACCGATGTACCGATTGATAAGTTGAAACCGATAATATCCGTGTCGCCAGCACCGCCGGCGTTCAACCTGATACAGGCAAAGTTGGCGTTATGGATTGCGCAGCGGTGTCTGTGTTCTATTGCTGATGCATTGAAACCCTCGCTGGCTGACTCTGGCGTGCTGACAGGGCAGAAGCACTGGAATGCGGTAAGTGATGGCGAGATAAATATTCTTTTCGATGATTCATTCATTCAGCAGACTTACAGTTATATTGTTCAGCATCCTGGAATATCAACATCGGCGATTAAGGATAAGTTTGGCGACAACGGTGAAATGGCGCTATTAGTGTTATTAAGTCATGGCAAGGTTCGTCCGTCAAATACGGTGACGAAAATAAAACCGCGGGTAATTTCTGTCGTTAAGGTTGCTATATCTGCTGATGAAATGCGTGAAATTGCCGCGGAATTGCCGAAAAAACAGGCGAAACAAGCAGCATTTTTAATATGGTCGGCAGAAAACCTGTTAACAGAGTTTAGTGGAATAGCTGAAACAGCCAAGCGTGCCGGGGTGGGCAGCGCAATAGTGAAAACTGCAATTGAAAAGGGTTGGGTAAAGCTGGAAGAAATAGAACTGCGCCGTAACCCTTGGAGCAGCATCACCGGACGCGGGCAAGTTGCCCCGGTGCTGAGCCAGACCCAGCAAATAGCATTAAATGAGATAAATACTGCTATCGATGGGGCTATCCCGAAGTCATTTTTATTATATGGCGTCACTGGCAGCGGTAAAACCGAGGTTTTTCTTCACGGGATATCTCACGCGTTGGAACAAGGGAAATCAACAATAATCTTGGTTCCAGAAATATCGCTGACTGCCCAGGCTATGGCACTGTACCATGGACGTTTCCCCGGTCAGGTGGCGGTGCTGCATAGTAATCTGGGGGTTGGCGAGAGATACGACGAGTGGCAGCGGATAAGCAAAGGCGAGGCTAAAGTAATTGTTGGCGCACGCAGTGCCATCTTCGCGCCAGTTGTCAATTTGGGATTAATTATCATTGATGAGGAACACGAGTCTTCATATAAGCAAGACAGTTCACCGCGTTATCATGCGAAAGATGTCGCTATTCAACTGGGACATCTTACTGGCGCGCCAGTTGTGCTGGCATCCGCCACCCCGTCGTTGGAATCTATGTATGAGGCGGAAAAGGGCAAGCACCAATTACTGAGACTGCCTGAACGTATCGCCGATCGTCCTATGCCCGAGGTGAAAATTGTAGATTTGCGCACGATGGCAAAAACATCCAAGGTGATTTCGGTGCCATTGCGTGAGGAGATAGAGAAAAGGCTGGCGAATAAAGAGCAAATTATCTTATTTCTCAATCGACGCGGATTTGCCCATACGCTGCTTTGCCGTGATTGCGGCAGACAGGAAAGCTGTCCGTATTGCGCTGTCCCGCTGACGTATCACAAAATGAGCGGTATTATGCGCTGTCATCATTGTGATCATACCATCCCGGCGATATCTACCTGTCCCGATTGCAAAGGTGTCCGTATCGCGTTTCGCGGGGTGGGGACAGAGCAGTTAGAGGCAGAGGTGCAGGCTATTTGGCCGACGGCACGTATCGACAGACTCGATAAAGACACTACCTCGCGCAAGGGTTCGCATCATGAAATATTAGAGAAGTTCAGGAAAGAAGAGACGGATATATTAATCGGTACACAAATGGTGGCGAAAGGTTTTGACTTTCCTCGGGTAACCCTGGTGGGGGTGATTATGGCGGATACCTCGCTGGGGGTAGCTGATTTTCGTGCACCGGAACGGACCTTTCAGTTGTTGACACAGGTAGCGGGTAGGGCAGGCCGCAGCGAGTGGAAAGGTGAAGTGGTAGTACAAACTTACCAACCCGAACATTACGCGGTAATATTCGCGGCACAGCACGATTATGATAGATTTTATGAACATGAAATTGTGCAGCGAAAATCAACTGATGGTAATTGGCCGCCGCAGACAAGCCTGATAAATATAGTGGTGACCGGTGAGAACGAAAGCCATGTTATCGCCACTGTAAATGCCATCGCGAAAAAAGCGAAAGATGCCGGTGCCAGAGCACATAAATTGCCAAAGATGGAAGAAGAGATAATTCTCCCCGGTTTCGCTAAATTGCTGTTTAACCACATACCGGAAAAAGAAGATGAAATAGAAGAACAGGAAGACGCCGGGTATCAGGAATTGATAGTGAATGACCCCGCCCCATGCCCGTTGCAAAAATTGCGCAATCGTTATCGATATCATGTAATATTGCGTGGCAGCGATCAGGAAAAACTGCTGGCAGTAGCTAAAAAAGCAATGACCATAAAATCCCCGCGAGAAGTATCCATGTCGGTAGATGTAGACCCGCTGTCATTGGTCTGATTACTGGTTTTTTGTTTAATCACTCATAAACTCTTGAAAAAAGACACTCCTACCATTCATTATTATGTAATTTTATTAAATAGATTTATTTTAAATGGAATTTGTATTGATTTTGGGGGATTTATAGATTAAAATTATCTTACTGTTATCTGTGACAGCAAAAACGCAATGGAGATTTTATGAATAATTTTGTACAGGTTAATCCCAAAGGGCAATTTGAGTTGGATGGTCAGCGATGGTTCTGCAATTCCACTATTTATTACGGGCGATATCCCGGGTCGTGCGGGCCGGATTGGTGGTGCGATGGTCGGTGGGAACTGAACGCGGCGGAGTTTGACCGGGATTTTGCCGGGATGGCGGCGGTGGGGATTAACCACGCGGCGATGTTTTTTCATAATGACATGTTTTTTGACAATGGCAATATCATCCCCGGTTCAATGGAGCGGATGGATATTATCGTCGCTGCCGCAAAACGCGTTGGCATTCGCATCAGTATTTTCCTGGGGCCATTCATTGACTCACCGGCGGCGTATAAACAGATTACAGGACGAGTGTGGGAGATGGACAACCGCTGGCTGCCGTCGTTCAACCCGACTTTGCATGAAGCGTATGTTTTGCAAATCAAGCCTTTCGCCGAACGGTATTGTAACGAACCGACTGTGATGGCGTTGACCGACCGCATAGACCGGTTTCACAAGGGATTTGATAATGTAGCCATTCCGTTTAACCTGAAGGATGAATGGCATGGGTGGCTGGAACAGCGGTATGGTTCTTTCAGATCATTCATCGAAGCGATGGGCGGACCGGATGTATTGGAAAATCGTCCGAAAAATTACGGCGAAGTGTTGCTGCCACAGGAAAGTGTCTGGAGCGGATCGCTGAAAAATCCGTTGAGTTACGACTATATATTGATGCAGAAAAAAAGCATCGGCGACGCCCACGCGCGGTTTGACGCGGAGATTAAGAATTTCGCGCCGAAACAGTTCATCTGGACTCCTTTTGAAGGTAATACCAATACCTGGGCAATGCTCGATGGGTTCTCGCCCGAGACGAAAAAGCTGCAGGCGATTTGGATGGAATATTATTTCTTTGAAATGACCCGTCCCAGCTACGTACAGCCATTCGAGGAATGGGTGCATACCCGCGAGATTCACCACGCGCGGTTGTCGCATCAGTTGCCGGTGGTTTATCATGCCGCCTACCTGATGGCGCGATACCTGAAATTGTCAGTACAGCAACCGGTGGTTATTTGCCACGGCGGTTGGCAGGATTCCCCCGCCTACGGCACCGAAACATTGGAACACCAGACTGCAATTATTGACCGGGTGAACGCGGCATGCCTTGCGGCGGATGCTGATGGCTGGCATTACTGGAACTGGCGCGACGATAACGCATCATGGGCTGGTAAACAGCAGGAGCGGTTCGAAAATCCGACACAATATTTCTTCCAGGGTGAATCGCTGGGGATGAACGATTTCAAAGGTTTCCCCAAGCCGGTAATTTCGCTGGTTTCCCGCTATTCCCGCGAGGCTGCCCGCCGCGGTATCAATGACCTTCCGGTGAAAAAGAGCGACGCGCTGCTGTTGTCGTCATCGCCGCGCATGTATAGCCTTTTCCGCCGTATGGCATTGCCCACCGCCTGCGCGGTTAACGGCGCGTTTGTCCGCAATGGTGTAGAGCCAGATTATCTGTGGAGTTCGCAGAATGACCTGCAAATATCTCAGGAAACTTTAAACTCGTACAAATTAGTCACTATTGCCGACAATATGTACGAACGCGATTTTAAAGAAATGCCGGAAAAACTCCTCGCCTATGTTGAACAAGGCGGCACATTGTATATGCCAATGGATGTGTGGGAAACCTTTAAAGATGAACACGGCGTGGCATATAAGAGTGAAGCATTAACGAAGCTAACCGGAGTCGACCCGAATGGAGTGGAAGATTGGCCGAACGCGGATATACCCGCGACTAACTGGCCGTACCCCACACCCGCGTCACAGGAAGCGAATATGGATGTACAGGCGTTTCCGCGTTTGTCCTGGGGTATTTGTCCCGAGTTCCGCCACCTGGCGGCATATCCAGAAAAGCTGAGCCTGCTGGGATTCCGCAGTACCGATGACGATATATTCACCCCGGTGCCGGCACTGGTGAAAGGAGCGGAAGTTATCGCCGTCGGCAAGTTCCCCGCCGGTTCGCGTCCACTGTTTTACCGCCACCAAATCGGCAAAGGTTGGGTGTATGTGAATGCCTGGACCAACAACGTATTCCGCGACAGCGAAACGCGCCAGGACTACGGCGGATGGGAGTTTGACTGGATGATAGACATCCCGCTGATGACCAGTGGTGTGCGCGACGTAGACCTGACCAAAGGCGCATCCATCTGGCTCCGCAACACCTGGGGTTATTTTTGGAAGCAGATGTGAGGTTAATTGGGAATTACTAATTACTAATTACGAAGGCTCTTGCAAAACCATAATAGTTATATAATCAACCCAACCACCCCCTGCCCCCTCCTTGGCAAGGAGGGGAGTTATGGTAGTTACTTGATAATATAATGACTGCTTTGATAATCAAAACCTGCATTTTAATTCCCCTCCTTGCCAAGGAGGGGGCAGGGGGTGGTTGGGGTGGTTCGATTACCAGCAAAACTAACTCTAAAAACGGAGAAATTATGTATAAACTACTTGTGACACTCTTTTTAGCAATCGGACTTCTGAAGTTCGCCGCGGCTGATCAGAAGACTATCGTTATTGACGATATTCCGAAGAGTTATGGCGGGTTCACCGTTTCTCCTGATGGCAGTCGTCTGTTTTTTGCTGCCAGCAAGTTTCTGGTTTTTGATGCGACTGGCAATTTGGTAGATCAGATTGGTACACCGAATGCTACGAGTCCGCGGGTAATCGTACCTACTGCTGACGGGTGGTATATTGCTATCACCAGTTACGCCGCCGGACATGTTGCGTTGGTGCGTCCTGACGGTACCGAGGCGAAAACGCTGGTAAGCAAGGGCAGCGGTATAAAAAATCCCCATTATGATTCAACCGGGTGGACCAGCCCTACCGGCGGTGCTATTGATACCATAAACAAGCGGATATTTTTGATTGATACCACTGTTGCTCCCCGCGATGACCGCAAGATACCCGACCCGGATTGGACGCGGGTTGTAATGTATGACTTTGACGGTAATTATATTCGCGACTTCAATCGTTATGACGCCTACGCCGCTGATGCCAAGGCTAATGACGCACAACGAACATGGTATCGCGATATCGCCGTTGACTCAACGCGAAAATTACTTTACATGGCGGCAGTCGCCAGCAAAGAGTTGCAGTGCTACGATTATGATGGGAATTTTATAAACAAAGTAAAAGTTCCCTTTGGCGGCGAATTCGGTGGAGTCGCGGTGTTTCCAGACGGACGCGTGGCGGCATCAACTGGTCGTGATATCACTGTGTATAATCAGGATCTAACAGTGAATACCACCGTGGCAATACCAAAAGAGATACAACAATCAAATCTATATGGTTTGGAAACTGATGCAAATGGAAAATTATATGCGTCTTTTAATGATTCCAGCGTTACATTCGTTCGCTGGTCGGCTGATTTACAGACAGCGGAAATTATTGGACCCAGATATCAAAAGATAAATGTTGATTTTCCCGACCCGGCATTAACTGCTGGAAAGGCATTTAACATAAAAGCGAGTATCGTTGGACGACCGCTTCCTGATAATATGAACCAGTGGCAGGTTATCGCACGTCCCAGTGATGGCAGCAATTTGAGATGGAAAAAATGGACGGCTAATTTTAAAGATGGCAGTTTGGAAGTGACTCCACCAGCAGATATTCAAGGCATTTATGACGTCGCTGTACGATTTGGCGATGGGCCGATAGACTGGTCGAACCGTGACCGTGATTTATATATCCAGAAAACAGTCGCATTGCTGCCCGCCGGTGCTGTCAAAAGTTTGGCGTTAATCACGACTAATGGTCGTCAGGCATTCAGGCAGGGAGAAACAGTTTCACTAAAGCTAATCCAGCGCAGCCAGGATGCGAATGAAGAAGTTGAGGTGACGCTGCAATTACAATCAATACCCGCATCCAAAACTCCAATCCGTGAAGAGAAAATCAAGTTGAAAGGCAGTACATCACTGGAAATACCGGCTGATTTCACCCGCCGTCTTACACCTGGTTCATACTTGTTAACTCCTATTTTAGCGGGATACGCATCTTATCCGCTAACAATTGATATCAGTTCCAATCAGGTTGATTCGCCGATGCAGCGAATCATGTACCACGAATTTGGCGGCAACGTTTTTGATGATACCAATAACCTGGCCGATAACGCGGAGAAGATGAATTTAATTCAAAATTGGACCACGGCCGTGAAGCGGTTGGGATTTACTCGTGAGACGATACGCGACAGTGCTGCGCCGAATGCCTGGCGCCATGACGCGGCACCGGCGAACCTGGCCAATACCGGATACGCCCCGCCAGAATATTACCGTACCCCGCAAGGCGGTTGGACGATGCAATATTACCTTGACCGCGCGACTGATAAGGGGATCAACGTTGACTTGCAGATAATCGGCCATTGCGGCGCGGTGCGATGCAGCGACCAATCGCTGAATGAACTTAATACTGTATTGCAAAAACAGACACAAAGCTACAGCATTAACCCGTCATTTTACGGATTTAACTACAACGATGAAATGTTTGTGAACTCGCCATACGGCGGATTACAGCAGTCGGATAAAGATTTTTACAATAAAGCAAAAGAAGAAAAGTTCAAGGGACGACCGACCGCCGAAGTTGGCGAGTATATCATGGATGTGATGTATGACAGTTTTAATACAGCAGTAAAACAGGCTAACCCGGCCATGAAGACTACCGCCGCGCCGATGTGGCAATTCCCGGCGGTGGAGAGCAGTTACGCGCCGTCAATTTACAAAGGTATGTCAGAGAGCTACACCCACTTTTTGTCGGAAGGATATTCTGTGCCATGGTACCCGGCACAATCGGTGGAAATGCTGCGCCGTCCGGGCAAACCGATTATGGGTGTATTTGACAACCTTTATGATAGCAAAATGTCCGGGGAACGCTACCTGAAAAATGCCATGCAGATTCTTGCGCGCGGGGTACAGGGTGTCGGCGCGCAGCATACTTCGCCGTTCCTGGATATTAATGGCGCGTCGGCATATAAGACTGCCAACAAATTGGCAAAGATGTATGGCCCGGTTTTTGCTGAGTTCCCACCTGCAAACGAAGGCGTTATTTTGTATTCTAAGACTCAGGATTATACAGAAACCCGCAACGGCATGGGTACGCCGCAATGGGAACGCGCTTTTGAATTAATGGCAACCGGCCTGATGGCGGGTGTGCCGATGAATATTGTATATGAAGAAGATGTGGCGGCGGGATGGCTGCTGGATGGCAAGAAACCACGTGTGCCGATGTTCTTCCTGGTGGGGATGAAACAGAGATTGCCGGCTAATGTAGAAGACGCGCTGAAAAAATATGTTGCCGCCGGTGGCAAACTGTTTGTAGATGCCGCGACAGAATACGGCGTGGGCGACTGGACGAAAGATGTCACCGTGAAAGACCCGGAAGCGTTTTTGCGCAAGATACGCGAAAGACAGATAGAAAAGGTTCGCAACCCATTCATGCGGTTGGGAACCGGCATAAATGTTGTGGTGAAGAACCTTAAAGATTGGAATTATCCGGTAGAACCTGCCCCGCAAAAGGTGCTGGATAAAGTGCCGGAGCTACTGGAATGGCTAATTAACTGGAATGACTTGTATGACGCCAACGATTTTAAGGAAACCCAATTATCTGATACCACAAAGAAACTGCTGGAAGGCGGTTATGCCGGATTGCTGAAGAATGACCGTCGTGATATAAATGCCAACATTTTGCTTGATTTATATCCGGGCATTGTAGTGGCAAAGGAAAAAGCAAAAGAAATCAACCTGGGGCAGGTTAAGCTAAACCTGAACACCTACCTGTTGCGAACCGCCTGGGGTGAAGGTTACGCGGCGGATTCATTGCAGCCATTAATGCAGCCGATTATGGAAAAAGAAGCCGCGGAATTAAAGGCGCTGGTGGGGACAAACCGCAGGTTCCCGGTGGATACCGATGACCCATGGGTGTCAAAGAATATCTTCGATGGCGGCGATGTGAAATATGTAATGCTGGCGACAGAAACAAGTCCATACCCATGGGATGCCGGACGGGTATGGTTTGCCGGCGATATGTATAACAAAAACTGCAACGCATGGTTGCCAAAAACTGTAAAGGTTACAATACCGGTAACAACCGGCGTTATTTACGATGTGTTTGACCATAAAATTGTCATCCCGGTAAAATTGGCAAAAGGTATGCAAGTTACAGCGGATATGACTACTTTTCCGGGACGACTGTATGCTGTTTCACAAAAACAACTTGCAACTCCTCAACTTACTATAAAGCAAAGTGGAAACAATATTGAATACCAGATAAGATTGAATATGTCTGCCCGAGTTCCATTGCGAATTAGATTGTTTTCCAATGATATCACCCCAGTTGAAATATATCGCGGTACTGACGCAAAAGGTATGCTAACAGGGCAATTAATATTGCCGGTTAACACCGATTTGTTGGTATTGCAAGTTACTGAATTGTTGAGTGGTTTGTCCACAAGTGCGGCATTAACACCAGTTATTGATAAAACCCCAACGATTGCTCTTTCCAATGACGTTGCAGTTTATCATCAAGCGGAGATTCGTAAAATGCTGAATGATGCCGGTGGTGTTATTGCAGTAGCCGCTGCCAATGATAAAATGGTGACAAATGAACAGCAACAGGCAATAGGTAAAGCACTGTTAAAATACGGGATTACATTAAAGGCTGGTCCGATAGCGCCTAAAGACCCCACACCCGGTGTATTACTAACGATGGGTTTCACTGGTTCAATGGGCGATGTGATGAATAAGGCGATAGGAAACGGTTTGTTCGAAAACATAGTGACAGCAAATGTCCCCGGTCCCGGTAACGGTTTTATCACAACCCTGTATGCCCCGCGCGGTTACGGTGAAAACGCCATCGCTCTGGTTGGCGGAGATGCTGCCGGACTTAACGCGGCTATAGATTCGTTAATAGTATGGCTGGATGGTGAAAAACTTCAAACTACCTCTGTGAAACCTGCACTTACACAGCCAATAATATCTGGTACACCGTCAGCTGGTTTTACACCAGAAGAACTCAGTTTCATGATTGGTGTGCGATTAACCGGCGTTAAACCATCAGCAGATGGTAAACATATTCTGGTTACTGCCGAGGGATATTTAAATAATCTGCTGCTGGTCGAGGAAGTTAATAACCAGCCTAAAGCAGTTCGTACGGCACGCATTGGCCAGGCGTATAGAATTAACAGCGCGAAAGTCAGTCCGGATGGCAAGTGGTTTGGCGCAGCGGGACGGTCGATTAACCGGTATGGACAAGCGTTCCAGATGATTGATGCTGTCGGCGGGACGCAGGATATATTTACTGGCTATGGCGATATTGGTCGCCAGAGCAACCAGTTCGCGGCTTCATCAGATGGCAGCGTAGTTATTGCTCCCGGCACATTTGGCGTGGTATGCTGGCGCAAACAAGGCAATGAATGGAAAGAAGCATGGTCAGTTGATTTTTGGAAAGATTTTGCCAAGCTGGATTGGCCGGTATCAAACTCGGCTGAACGAGTGCCGCAATTCAACGCGGTAATTCCTGATGGTGCTGATTACGCATTAATATTATTTGGCGGATTATCGCCGAATGGCTGGATAACCCCGGAAAACACTTGTAATTCGTGGTTAGCAGCAGTTAATTTATCTGATGGCAAAGAACGATGGCGATTTGATGTCCCAATATCAAAAACTTTATTGTTCCCGACTTTATTCACCAGTCCAAATGGTTCCCGCATCTTGCTGCAAATGCAATTGGGCAGTTGGGGTAAAGAGACTTTCCGTCTGTTCAGTGTGGCAAATGGCAAATCACTGGCATATTGGGATTCAAAAACTGCGCCATCTACCGTGGCTGTGGCAGATATAAATGGACGCATTGCAAGCGCGTTCAACAACCGATTATTGGAAGTTCGCGATGCGGACGGTAAACTGTTATTCAACACCTTATGGCAAAACCAACCCGCCAGTCTGGCATTTTCGGCAGATGGCCAATTGCTGTATGTCGCGGATGATTCCGGCTGTCTATCCTGTATTTCTATGGATGGCACCGAACAATGGCAAAGATATCTTGGCAGTGTGTCATATATCAGTGTTACTAATGACCGCATCTACACTGCCGGTTGGAATGGCAGGCTGAAGTCGTTATTGCTGGATGGCAAGACTAACTGGACATTTAACTGTACACAAGCAATGACTGTCGCCAACCCGATGGCGATGGTTGCGGATTCGGCGAAAAATACCGGCGGCAAATTCCATGAAGCTATTCGTCCGCCAACATCATCAGCAGAAGTTCCCACCGGTGAAAACTTGCTGGCAACCGCTGCCGCCAAATTGACCGTTGGCGGAACCGGCGGGTGGATGTCTGGCGGCACTGTACAGGTGAAGGCAGAAGATTTGACCAATGGCAAGTTGGACGATGTTGTCACGCCATGGCTGAATATTGATGAACTATTCTGGGATGGTCAGGCGGGCAGGCAGGTTTATGCCGATATCACATTTGCCCAACCGACGGATGTATCAGCTTTGACAGTATATGAAAACAGCAAATTTCCGGAATCATGGCCAACAGAATCAAGAATCCAGGTGTGGAATGAAGCGAATAAAAGCTGGGACACCGCCGCCGCAGGTTTATTCCTCAATAGCGGGGTAAATACTTATAACCTGAACCTGAAAGCCGTATCCAAATTGCGATACGTGCCTTGGAACAGCTATTACCGGAACTTTTACACCAGCGAAATAGCGGTGTTTGGGGTGAAGAAGTAAAAATTTTACATCGATTAATAGTCAATTAGCAATCAAATTCGAACAAAAAAGTCATAATTTTATGTAGTATAACTTTTATGTGTCGCTGCTCTGCAGCTTAAATTTCTTATATACAATGCAATACTATTAATATTTCGCCGCGCTGCGGCTGGTTTGTTTGATAGAACAACATTATAATATGAAATTATTTCCAGCCGCAGCGCGGCGAAATATTAATAGTAATGATCATAAGAAAAAATACTAAGCTGCAGCGCAGCGACACCGATTACCTCGTCCAATTTATTTGGGTTAGGATTTTAATGATAAAAATAATTTAAAGTTGTCACTTTTTATGAAAATAATGATAAAATAGCCACATCGACAAACTTAGTAAATTGTTATTAAGGCTGTCGATGTGGTTATAAGTTAATGTCCTGTAATAAAACTTTTCAAGCTTTGAGAAGATGCTTTTATGTTCGATAATTTAAATAACAAACAGAATATGCCATATTTTCAACTGCCAAACTCCGGGCCGTGCTGCAGCACTCCGCGCAGTTCTCGGTTGCGGCAGCATCGTTTTGATATGCGTTATATAAACTGTGATGAACCTTCAGAATATACTGCATTGGCAGAATCAGCAAAAGATATCTTATTAAAAACAGAAGTTGAAGATTTTGCTATTGCCCGCGCACAAGCCATGGCCTATGTGGTAGAACATTGTCCGATAACCCTTGAAAAAGATTCTTTCCTTATTGGCGGTGAAAATCCATTTTTGTTTAATGTGATGCTGCCGGCTTTAAATGCAGATACTTACCAGTATATCAGGCAACAGGCATCATTTAGCGATGATATTAAGGATATGTTGGAAAGTAATATTTTCACCGAACCATGTTTTGAGGGGCATATTACGCCGGGTCTTGAATATATATTGGGACTTGGCACAAACGGTTTACGCTGGCGTTTACAGGAGCAGCGTTCCCGTTGGGCTGCCACACATCCTGAAGATATGGACCGTCGCCGTTGGTATGATGCCGCGCTGAAATCTTGTGATAATATTGAGCGTTATGCAGACCGTTTGCGCCTGGCAGCGCTTGAAATGACTGAGTTAACAGATGACCATGAATGGGCTGCAGAACTAAAAGATGCTGCGGCTATTTTAACCAGGATACCGCGTCTGCCGGCAGAAACTCTGCATGAAGCGTTGCAGTCATATTGGTTGGTATACATTCTTGTAACTATTGAAATGGGTGGCTGTACTCCCGGCGGCGGTCTTGGCCTTGGACGTCCCGATCAGTATCTTTACCCCTATTATTGTCGCGATATTGATACCGGACGTTTAACGCGTGATCAGGCTCTCGAACTTATAGAATGCTGGTTGTTGAACTTTCAACACTGCGATTATTATACCGGTCACGCGATTTATACTGTTGGAAGTCAGGCAAGTCTGGGCGGGGTAACACCTGCCGGTACAGATGCGAGCAATGACCTTACTGAATTAATTATGGAAGCGTCACTACGCATACACATGCCCACGCCATATATTTCACTGCGTTTGCATAAAGACGCTCCAGAACGTTACTGGCAGTGTGCTGCTAACTTTGTTATTGGCGGTTTGGGCTTTTCTATTGTCAATGATGAAGTGTTGATTCCGGCTTTCCTGCGCCATGGTAGATCTTTGGTTGAAGCTCGTGATTATATATGTTCCTGCTGTTATGAGTTTACTATTCCGGGTCGTGAAGCATTTAACCCGAATGGGACATATTTGAATTTGCCGGCTATATTAGACCTGGCTTTGCATGAAGGACGAAGATTGCAGACCGGTAACCGTCCCGGTCTGAGAACACCTCCCGCAACTGATTTTCAATCTTTTGATGATGTTATAAGTGCATTCGATAAACAATTGGATTTCGTAATTAATAAAGCAGTCGCCTGTGCCAATGATTCTGACAACTTGCGTGTGGCTGGTAGGCGTTTCCCCATGATGTCGCTATTTATTGAGGATTGCATTGCTGGCGGAGAAGACGTCTGTACCGGTGGGGCACGTTATAATCTTACCGGCATGATTGTTGCCGGGGTGCCGAATGTTATTAACAGTCTCACTGCGATAAAACATTGTGTATTTGATACCGGGAAATTATCTATGGGTGATCTTCTTTCTGCTATAGATAATAATTATGAAGGTTATGAGTATATTCGTCAGCAAATGATGCATGCATCAAAATGGGGGAATGACGATGCTGAAACCGGCGCAATCGCCAGTGATGTAACAGATCGTATTTATAATAAACTTAGAGTCCACTCAAATGCCCGTGGTGGTCGTTGGCAAGCGGCATTGTATTCCTTTGTTGCCAATCATTTCCTGGGGCAATCAATGGGAGCCACACCAGATGGGCGGCGAAAAGGTGATATCCTGACCCGCAATCTTAATCCTGCTTGTGGTACAGACCGCGAAGGCCCAACTGCGGTTTTGCAATCCCTTGCTCATATCGATTTTACTCAATTTCCTAATGGTGGAACTTTGGACCTGCGTTTTGACCCTAAACCTTTTATTACTGAACAAGGTAGGTCATCATTCATTGCTTTCCTTAAAGGATTCGTTGCACTTAAAGTAATGCAAATGCAAATCAGTATGGTAGATACAGAAACGCTATTAGATGCAAGAAAGCACCCGGAAAACTGGTCTGACTTAATGGTTAAGGTAGCGGGTTACAGTGCCAGATTTGTCGATCTTTCTGAAATTGAGAAAGATGAAATTATCGGCAGAAGTATGCAGAGTTTCGGCATGGATAGATAAAAATAGAATTGTTGTGATAAAAAAAATCCTATTCAATCCTATCAATCAATGTAAAATAAAAAACAACAATCTATTGACACACCACACACTGTAAAGATAATATTCATTCATTGGTTAACCGCTATCTTGCAGGGAGAAAATTATGAGTTTTGATGCTGATGCTGGAAAGAAGTTCTGGGGTGTTTTTATCAATATTTTACTGGTCGTCATCTCTGGCGTGTTGGCGTCACTGGTATTCCCGCCGCATGGATGGTGGTGGTGCGGGTGGTTCGCCATGGTACCGCTTTTCATCGCGTTGCGGCGGACGAAAGAGGTTCGCGCGTCCAGTTGGCTGATGTTGCTTTTTGGCATTATTTTCTTCGCCAATACCCTTACCTGGCTATATCAGATTTTCCAGCAAGGAGTCCTCGGCATATATGTCCTCGTCACACTTCCCTGGTTGCTTTTCGCTGTGGCCTACCGGGTCACCGGACAACGCTACCCCGGCATCTGGACGGTATTGTTGGCGGCAATTCTATGGGTAGGCGCGGAATGGGTGCGCTGCGAAGGCTGGTATTTCAACTTCTCCTGGGCGCAACTGGGATTCGGATTCATTAATTCAGAAAGTTTAACAGGAATGTATAAATATATTGGGGTGTTCGGCTGCACGTTTTTGATTATTTTGGTAAATGCTGCACTGGCAGAGATTATTTTAGCCAATAAGAATATGACAAAACGCGTCAGGATTTGGTCGTATGTTATTGTTTTGATTTTTATTGGTGCTCTTATTGTTCCTTTTATATTTAAAGATAATTTTGACATTTCAACTGATCGGCATTATCGTAGCCATAGTTATTACTTATTTAATTTTGGTTCAACAGTTTTTACATTGAAATCAAAGAATGTAATTGCTGCTCAAGTAGAAGGTCTTATGCCGTGGTATCCTTCTAATCCACCCACAGTTATAATTGTTCAGGATGAAAGTAGTGAATTACAGAAAATGGAAATGTTAACACGTATCGAGTCAAACAATAATAAACTTATAAATTATCGTACAGATATAAGTGATCAATTACCTGCCAGTTATAAAATAGTTCCTGAATTAAGAAAAGAAATCAAACCGCAGATTATCGTCTGGCCAGAATTAGCCATTAATCGATATCCGTTAACTGAAGAAGGATATGCAATGGACAATATCAGTCGGATAGCCCGCGACACAAAATCTGTGCTGGTTTTGGGGTGCAAGGAGAAAGCACCGGCAGATGCAAAAGTAGACTGGCTACGGAGACGGGCGATGATGTCGGTTGAGGGTGAATTGTTTTACAATACCGCACTAATTGTCGGTCCTGATGGCGAGGTAATCGGTACTTACCATAAAACCCACCCCATCCAATTTTTCTCCGATGGTGTCCCCGGCGGTAAATACCCGACCTTCCCGTCGCCGGTTGGCCGTCTTGGTGTAGCGATTTGTTATGACTTTGATTACGCGTCGACCAATGTGAACCTGGTGAAAAACGGCGCGGAAGTGCTGGTGGTGCCGACCTATGACTCAATGGGATGGACTGCATTGCAGCATACCCAGCACTCGCAAATGGCGCAATGCCGGGCAGCGGAAGTCGGTAGATGGGTGTTGCGTTCCACCTCATCCGGCATATCGCAGATTATCCAACCGGATGGTTCTCTGAAAAACAGCATACCAAACGGCGAGTCATCCAGCATGACAGGACATTTTGAAAAGTGCACAGAAATGACCCCCTACATGCGCGGACCATACCTGCTGCCATACATCTGTTTCGGCATCGGCACATTATGGGGAATATGGCTGTTATGGCTGATGTATGGCGATTGGAAACGAAGAAAAATGAATAACCAAAATATTGCGTCTGGTGATGACGTAGAGACGCAAAATCTTGCGTCTGATGGTAACGTAGAGACGCAACATCTTGCGTCTGATGATGACACAAAGACGCAAAATATTGCGTCTCTACCATGCACCGAAATGCAAACAAACGAGACGCAAAATATTGCGTCTCTACCAGGCACCGAAACGCCAGAAAATGTGTCAGAAGAAAATAATAATTAAATAAAGCCTCCGTGAATCTCAGTGTCTCCTCTGTGCGACTCTGTGTAATAAAATAAAAAAGGAACAAAAAAATGAATCATCGCGAACGTTTTTTGAATACTATGAATTACAAGCCGGTTGACCGGGCTGTTTATGGCGTGTGGACCGGGTGGTGGCCGGAGACCGAGCAGCGTTGGCTGCAGGAAGGTTTTGACCCGGCTAAAATGCCCTATTACCAGGTTGACCATTGGGAATGGCAGGGTGGATGGTTTTATCCTAATCCGCCGTTTGAGCGCACGGTAATTGAAGAAACCGAGGATACGGTTACTTATATTAATTTCGAAGGCATCCTGATGCGCGAACGCCGCGACCAGCCTTTTTCATCAATGCCGCAGTTCCTGCGCCACCCGGTGGATTCCCGCGAGTCATTTCGCAAGTTTTACAAGGAACGGATGCAACCGGATATGGTTAGCCGTGCTGGTGCGGATTATATCGCGAAACTTGAAGGCTACCGACAGCGCGATTTTCCGCTGATGGTGGTCGCCGACCGCTGGGGTGGCTTTTTCGGCGGGTTGCGCAACCTGGTCAGTCTGGAAACCGCTTGCGAATTGTATTATGACGACCCGGATTTCGTCGAGGAGATGCTGGATGGAATCGCCGACCTGATAATCGCGGTGATGAGTCAGGTGCTTGACCATACCGATGTCGACGTTTTCGGATTCTGGGAAGATATGGCGTATAAAACCGCACCGCTGATCGGGCCAAAGTTGGCGCGCCAATTTATGCTGCCACGATACAAACGGGTGATAGAATACCTGAAATCACGCGGGGTGCAGTGGTTCGCGCTGGATAGCGACGGCAAGATAGACGACCTGATGCCAATCTGGATAGAAGCCGGCATAAATATCCTGTACCCATTCGAGGTGCAATGCGGCATGGACGTGAATAAAATCCGCGCCGAATACGGCCGCGACCTGCGCATCTGGTTTGGCATCGACAAACGCGCACTGGCAATCGGTCCGGCAGCAATCGACGCAGAACTCGCTCGTGTTCGCCCATTGATGGAAGATGGCGGTTACATACCGGGCCTTGACCACAGTATGCCACCGGATGTGCCGTTTGCCAATTACTGCTATTACATGGAAGCGTTATGGAAAATGGTGAATGGAAAGTAACGGTAAACCTGCTAACAGCTTAATTTATACCCGGGCACACGAATTGCGCATTATAAGTCGTGTAGGAATATAATGTGTAGTTAATAAGCGCTGGTCATCTGATGAATTCATGTGTGTAATCAGGCAATCCATTGCGGTAGCTCCTATCTGTGATGGTTGCTGGTCCACGGTTGTTAGCTGCGGTTGTGTGAAAGTGCTGAGATTCAAGTTTCCGCACCCAACAATGCTGATGTCTTCAGGTACAGAAATTCCTAATTTATTGCATGACAATATAGCATTGGCTGCTATTATATCATCACCGGCAATCAATGCTGTTGGGCGTGGAACCATATTCCAAAGTTTTCTGATAACTTCAATATCTGCAGTATCTTCATATGACTTTCTGGGTGGTTCAAGGCAGTATTGTGTTGGTAAATGCCGTTTTTTTAATGCAGATTTGATGGCATAAAATCGTAGATTTGTTACATGATTCAGCCAGACAATACGACGATGACCGAGTGACAACAAATAATCAATTACCAGTGACGCTAATTGCTCTTCATCTGTACGTACCGTATCAAACTGGAGCGGTTCGCATATCGCATCAAAGGTAACAGCAGTGATACTATTACTGCGCAGACTCAGTATCAAGTCTGCAGGCAGTGGTTCACCCAGGCCAGTATAGAGTAGCGCTCCATCAACACGTTGTTCTATCATAGCGTGTATTGCATACTTTACTTTATCTAATTGTGAGTATGTTTCAAAAATCATGCTGCGATATCCTGCATCCATCACTGAGTTAAGCATAGCCGATAGAATAGAGGCGTTAAAAGATATCGTCAGTTGTGGTAATACAATCCCGATTACACCGCTTTGCCCGGTCATCAAACCGTGCATTAGCTTATTAGGATGGTAATGATATTCACGCGCCAGATTCTGAATATACAGACGCATCTTTGTTCCGATGGACGGATCATTCCGTAAGGCACGACTGACGGTTGAAGGCGCGACACCGGCTATACTTGCCAGAAAAGTGATGGTTGTCAATTGCTACCTCATTTACGCAATAAGTTTGCGTAGATTTTACAATTATAAATATTGCACGTCAAGTATTTGGGGGTATAATAATTCACACGTTCATTTTTGAGCGAAATTAATGGGAGAATGCATATGTATTATTTACGCAATACGTTTGCGTAAAATTTATATAAATTCCTCTTGCATATCAATGAAATGTGAATTACAATAATTAAAAGCTTAATTTTTACAGCTTTGAAAACGAAAGGAGAAAAATATGAAAACTAATCAAAAAGGTTTCACACTCATCGAATTGTTGGTCGTAATAGCCATTATTGCTATCCTCGCCGCAATTCTATTTCCGGTCTTTGCCCGTGCGCGTGAAAAGGCACGGCAATCAACATGCATAAGTAACCAGAGACAAATTGGTACTTCTCTTCTGATGTATGCGCAGGACCATGAGGAAACTTTACCAGGTTCCGGAACTGTCTGGTCAGATATTGATGTTGAACCGGGAGTATTAATTTGTCCAACAGCAGGAAAAAGTTTACTTATTGGATATGGGTATAACAATGGTTTGTCCGGGATGGCAATTGGCGCTATGGACAATCCGGTTGACGTATTCATGGTTGCCGATTCACAACCCAATACTAATACCGGATATGGTGCTAACATCATCACAGAAACACGGCAATTTGATGAACGTCACAGTAGTAAACTAATTACCTGTTTCGCAGATGGTCATGTATCTGTTATGAATAAAGACGGTTTAGTAGTATTAGGAATACCAACCTGGATTGAAGTAGTGAAAAGAGGAACATTTACCGGTGTGAATTGGGGTGCTACTTACGCAGAGTTCGCCTTTCAGCAGAGCTTGCCCTCCTGGGGTTTAGGTAATAATCTGTTATCAGGAGTTGGTCCATTGGCGAGTGATGTATATCTGCTGGGGTCGCGTCCGGCCTGGTTATCCGCAACTCCAATTGAAACATTAAGCGCTGCGAACGGAAATATACCCGCATCTGTTTATTGGGATACACGCACACCGCCGCAATTTCCTACGACGTTTCCCGGGAACGGTGCACAGACAACTAATCCACAAGTGAATCCGGTTTTCTGGGCACGCAATCTGATGAATGGCAATGGTAATGGGACTGGGGGTAATCCAGCCGGCACAGTGACACTAACCCCTAATGTTACCGCCAACACCGCGCGAAAAGTCGCCATCATTCTCCGACGTCTTAACTCAGTATCTTCTGGAGGCGCAGCTTTTACATTTCCATGCAACTCCCTTACTTTCGGTAGTGGTAGCACAGCGAAAACTCTCACACTTTCTAACGGATCAACCATGACTTCCACAGCCGACCTGATGACGATTTACACTGTCACTTTGCCCTTGGTACCGAATACACCTGTTACTTTCAATTTTGGTCCTGGAACAGGCGGCAATTGTTACTTTGGCATGTGGATGTCATTTGCACCATAGTTACCGACCGACTGCTCACGCAATTCGGGCCGGACGAACTGTCCTATCAGTAGACGAAAGGGCGGATTGATCTGACCCGACTGCAGGCCGATGAAGGCTACGGCAAGACCCTGACCGAGTACCCGCGCGCCTTGGCTGACTGCGGCGTCACTCCTTCAATATGAGCTTTATAAAAACAATAATAGTCATACAATAAGGTGGACAAGGAAGGCTAACTGATTAAGAACCGCGCGACATCTTTGCTCGTGTTCGGCTTCACCGAGTCACCGATGGCGGTATTATATGGCAAGCCATACACTGCCGCCTCGGGCGACACAATCACGCTAAACTGAGAAACGACATTCGTTATTCCGCTCTTCGGCGATAAGGTGGCGGATGTGAAGACCGGTCTTGATGAGCGGTACACCTTAGTAATTAAAACATGGCAGTTTACAGCGCGCAAGACTCAATGTAAACGGATACTTTAAACGGAGAACGCACAATACATCATGACAACTACAATTGCAACTACCAATTACTACATTGATGCACAGTGTGGTGACGATACACATTGCGGTACCACCCTGGACAGCGCTTGGCGTACCTTGGCTAAAGTTAACGCTACTATATTTCAACCTGGTGACCGGATTCTACTCGTAGCTGGTTCGGTCTGGACAGGGATGCTCCACCCGCTTGGTTCCGGGCAACCGGGCATGCCAATCACTATCAGTTCCTTTGGCAGCGGTCCGAAGCCAGTGATTGATGGCGATGGTGCCCCAGCTGCCATTTGGTTGGAAGACCAGCAGCACTGGATGGTTGAGCATCTTGAGATTCGCAACACCACGACCAAGCGTATGGTGACCGGCTATCTCTCGGGCAAGCACAAGGAAGAGGGCAAGGAAACGCAGGTGCCCGGTCTTCGCAGCGGCATCGTGGTGCGCGCATCTGGCACCGATCGCATGACAGGTTTGCGCATCGCCGACTGCGACATCCACTCAATCCAGGGATCTTCTTGGCGTCTGTCCATGCCGGGGATGTATGACAATGCAGGGATTCACATCAGCACCATCGCGCCCTTCGATGAAGTGACAATCGAGAACAACCATATTCACGACCTGGATACCATCGGGATGATCGTCTGGGTAGGCACCGGCAAGAACGCCCATAACTGGCTGGACAACGACAGCGCACTCTGGGGACGCAGACTCATCGTCCGCGGCAACCGCATCGTCAAGACCGGAGCGGACGGCATGATCATGGGCAGTTCCGATGGGGCGCTCATCGAACACAACGTCTGTTATGATGCTGGCATCAATGCGGAGAAAGCACAGGATGTGAGCGGAAATGCGGGCAATGATGAAATGCACATCGCTGGCATCTGGTGCATTGCCAGCAAGGACGCGGTTTTCCAGTACAACAAATGCGCCCGAACCCGGGTCTTCTCGCACCCGGCGGACAGCGAGGCATGGAACGTAGACATGGGATGCCGCGGTACGATTACCTATCAGTATAATTACTCCCACGACAATCCGGGCGGCACGCTGATGATCATGAATTGGAATCCTCATCTCGAAAATGTGGTTTTCCGCTACAACATTAGCCAGAATGACGGTCGGCACAACAAGTTGGGCCGGCAAATCGCCATGTACGAGCATCCTGGCCAAATGTTCAAGAACGCGGAGTTCTATAATAATGTGTTTGTCAATACGGTGGATGATAAGGGCTTTGGGATGGGCGACTGCGATGGCGTAAGCTATCGTAATAACATCTTCTACTGGCACCTGCCGGGTTCCCAGGTCGGGCTGCAGGAGCACTGGTCGAGTACCTATCCCAAGCACGCCGTTTTCGAGGCGAATTGTTTCACCGGGCACGAGCCGCTTGTTAACGATCCGAAGAAGCTCGTGGCCGACCCGAAGTTTGCAGGACCACCCGGTCAAGGCGGCGACGGCGTGGCAACCGTGGCGGATTACCAGTTGCAGCCGGACTCTCCCTGCCGCGTAGCCGGCGTCCTGATTCCCGATAACGGTGGCCGCGATTTCTTCGGCAATCCGTTGCCCACACAAGCCCCACTCGCCATTGGCGCACATCAACCGAGGTAACCACAAATGAACATACGGAACAACACCATGAGTATCCGAGGCACCTTCGCAGCCGCAATTCTGTCTCTGAGCGGCTTAATTGGCATCGCCTTGCACGCCGGTGCTGCCGAACCCCTCACCCTGAAACTCGACTCGCCACAGACGGCGGGCATCTGCGGTTACCGCAAGATGTGGGACCAGTCGGTGATGACCGGGCCGGAGGGGTTGCGGGTCATTATCGAGCCTCTTGACAAGGATTATGCCATCAAGGACCGCGGCGGCGTGGCGCCCTGGGCGGCGCCCACGCTGGCGACGGCCGGCAAGTCGGCGGCGTTGGCGTTCGACGCCATCCATCGCACCTTGCTGGTGCGCTTCCCGGATGCGGCGGAGAAGATCGCGGCGCAGATCAACCTGGGGTATAAGATCGAAAAACTCGAACTGGTCCTGCCCTTCCTGGACGAGGAACTGTGGCCGGAAGGCGGCGGTTTCAATCCGGCGATGCCCGCCCCGGGCTACGGCTACGAATACCGCGCCAACTGGGGCATCGAATGGGGGTACCGTGTGGTGCGCCCTCGCTGGCACGCGGTAGCCTGGGCGCTCCGGAAACCGTGGTTGGCCGACCCGAAAATCGGCCCCACCTACAACGCCTTCATCAACGGCGCCGGATATTGGAAGCATTTCGGCGCCCAGGATGACGGCACCGACCGGCTGCCGACTCAATTCGGGCCGGCCGAACTGTCCTACCAGCAGACGGAAGGGCGGATCGATCTGACCCGACTGCTGGCCGATGAAGGCTACGGCAAGACCCTGGCCGAGCGCCTGCGCGCCCTGGCCGACTGCGGCGTGGCGCTGAAGAAATGGGAGACCTACGATCACCTCTATTACGACGGTTCGCCCTACGAGTGGGGTACCGGCGTCGGCGGTCGCGCCATCGTCATCCGTCCGCCGTCGTTGGTGGTGACCTTTGCCAAGGCCGACGGCGCCCCCCGCGTCGGCGCCTTACCGCCGCCAGCCAATATTCCAGTTCTGGCCGAGTCGTTGAAAAAAGGTGGCAGCGGCGGCAAGCCGACGGCCGTGATGCCGACGCCAGAGCAAATTAAGGTCTTTGCAGAGCGCTTCCAGCCGCGCCGCCAGCCATGGATGCCCGACTGGCAGTGGGCGCGCATCCAGGAACTGCTCAAGGCCCGGGTCGTCAGTCATCCTGACGTCAACCAATCCGACGACCCGTTCTGGGTGCCGTTCCTCAATCCAATGCTGGCCAAGAGCCTGCGCTCGAAGGACGCCGCCGGCCAGCCCACCGGTCCGATCGACCTCATCAAGTCCTACGAGATGTGGGTGGACCTCTATCTGCAGCGGCCGTATCGTGGCTTCCATGGGCATGGCACGATTTCGGAACTTATACAGCCGTGGTTCGAGTACCGGGAGGCGCTACCCGCGCCGGTTCACGAATGGTACCGCAACCACCTGACCGCGTTTCTCATGCCGGATCGGCCAACCGCCGCCACGCATGAGAAGCGGCACGACCGGACCGCGGCCGACGGGGCGCTTGTTCATCCCATGGCGGACACCACCGCGCTGGGCGCGCCCAAGGAAGCACAACCGGTCATTACGGATAAGAAATTCGACACCTACGTCGCCAAGACCGGCGACTGGCGCGGAAACAAGAGCTTCTACCGCTCCGGGTTCTGCTACGAAATGAGCACGCAAAACTTCAACAACAACGCCTCACTCGCCGCACTGGTTGGAGGCGGCATCATCGGCTCGGAGTACGCCATGGTCGACGGACGGAACGGGCAGGTGGAACTTGCCTCCCGGCTCTGGACCTGGTTCGACGGCAGTTCCCAGGAAGAGCTCGACGACTACTACTTCGGCATCACGGTCAAGTCCGCCAAGCTGATGGCGGACTACGCGCCCGAGCCGTTCGACCGGCTCCTGGCCCGCTCCCAGCTTGCAAAGGAAATCACCATGCTGGCCGACACCTACCACCCCGGCCTGCGGCGCTACATCAACGGCGCGAGCCGTTCGACCGTCAAGTGCCGGCTGGGCATGCAGGAGGGGCTCTATGCCATGCTCCACACGCTCAGCAAAGCCGGCACCGTCACCGACCTCGGCGAGGAAAGGGCAAATGGTGTCAGCGGCACCAAGCGGCTGGACGGCAAGGTTTGGGTTGACACCGACCTGCCGAAATGGGGTCATGACACCCCGCCCGGCGAGGTGGCCCGTCAGGCGCTGGCCAGCCCCTACGCACCGCTCTGGTACCAGCAGGTTATCGACGACAAGCCTCTTCCGTTCGAAACAAGCGCGATCTACAAGAAATGGGGGGTCTGGTCCAAGACACCGGCCCTGCGCCGCACCTATCTCGGCCAGCACTTCGGTCTCTTCAGCCTCGACGCCCAGACCGGGCTGATCCCGATCACCGGCCACTGGCGCCGGCAGGATGCGCCCGCTGCCGCCTCGCGCGACGTCGGCACGTGGCTGGCACGTTTCGGCCTCTGCAACCACAAGGCCCAGGACAAGGGCGCGCAGCAGACCTGGTTCCCCGAGCAGGGCCCCGGCTGGATGCGGGTCTACGGCATGCAGGCGACACTGCAGTCCGGTCCGCGGATGATCATCGCCACCAGCCCCGGCAAGCTCGATTCCGGGTACAGATTCACCTGCCTCCAGAGCAGCATCGGCTTTTTCAACTACGAGCAGCCGGCGCCGACCTGGGAAATCTACGTTGACGGCCAACACCAGGCCGGACTGCCCATCAAGGCTAAGGCCGGTCAGCGAATCAGCATCAAGGATGGCGTGACCTATATCGGCATCATTCCCTTGCCCTCCACAGACCTCGGTCGCAGTGACGAAGTCGTTCTCCATGCCGGGGCTAAGCAAGAGTATCTGGGGGAATTCCACGCCACAGCGGCGCTGGTGGTTGACAACGTGCTGATGCAACGCGAGCAGGAGCTGCAACAGCAAGGCACCGACTGGGCCGGCATCGACAAGGCTTACGGCGGGTTCGTCCTCGAGTTCGGCGATGCGAAGAGCTACAAAGACTTCGCCGCCTTCCAGAAGATGCTGAAGGACGCGAAGCTCGAGACAAAATTTGACCTCGGCAAGTCGCTGCACGAGGTATGTTACCAGTCCGGCAAGGAGGTGTTGGAACTGGGCGTCAACACCACGTACGATCCCGGCAAGGGCTCGGCCGACAACCTTGCACCCTTTGACCAGCTCTTCGCCTACCGCCGCGTCAATGGTAAAGACGCTGGATTGTCAGCTGGCATCGAGCGCGATTCTCCTTTTAGTCAGCAGGCCACCACCGGACGAATTGAGAAGGGTGGCGCTGTTTTAACCACAACGCCCGGTCAGCAGGCCATGCTGCAATGGGAGTCGAATACCCGCGTCATTTCCGCATGGAACCCACTGCCAGATCTGAATGAGTTCGCCCTCGAGCTGCCGGGTGGCGGCAAGATCGCCGCCAACGGCCGCATCGGCCTTGGGTGCGTGACCGTGAATCTGACAGCGAAAACTGTGACGGTCGACCACGCCTTCCATGGCGACCAGGCGAAACAGGCAGAAGCGGCAAACGCGCTTTTCGTGACGGGCCTGGACAAGGCTACGCAAATCATCGTCAACGGTAAACCGTTGACAATTCCGGCATCCACCATATTGGATGGCGTTCCTGCTGTACTGATCCCACTGGTACCGGATGTCACACCTGCGGACGCAGTCAAACGCTTTACCCTGTCAAAAGCGGCAAACGGATACCTTCCTCTGGAATGGGAGGCCAAGAATGTCGCGCCTAAGGCGACGGTTACGGCCAACTCGGAGGCGGACCCGGAGCACGCGGCCAAGTTTGTGGTCGATGGCCGAATCGCGGCACCACAGAGCAAGAACGATCTCAACATGGCCTGGGCCGCCGCCATGGTCAAAGCGCCTTACACCTTTCCCGAGGGGATCAAACTGACATTTTCCTGGAAGGAGCCGGTAACTGTAGCAGAAGTCGTTTATTATGGTCGCACCGCCTGGCTCTGGACTGAGAACTTCAGAAACTATGAACTCTACCTTGACGACTCGACAACTCCGGTTATGAAGGGTATTTTATTGCAGGGTCATGGTCCTCAGAGAATCAGGCTGCCCAAGGTTGAGAACGTTAATAAGTTAACTTTTAAGTTTCTTGATTCGTATGGCAATTACTGCCCGGGTGCTGCCGAGGTGCAGATATTCACCGAGTCACCCCCGGAAGATGTGTTACCCTCTTTCACAGTGCCATGATTCAACTGATAATTTTTTTTGCTACATTCTGACAGCAGGTAAGTGAATACAAGGACTTAATTATGCAAAACCAGATAGGAAATATTTAATATCGCGGGGGTACAGGCATATGATTCGCACCACATTCCATTCTTTGGCTTTCGTCCTCATTACCTTCGCCTCACTCGCAATGAGAACTTCGAGTGAGGCGAAGGATATTTGTCCCAGGACTTGACTACAGCATGCCCCCGGATGTGCCATTTGCCAATTATTGCTATTACATGGAAGCATTGTGGAAGATGGTGAATGGGAAGTAGAGTGTTTTAATAATATCTTTTAATTATAATTATTAAACAGTTTGGGTGGATTTACGAATAACCAAATCTCCACTAAATGTTACCTGTTTCGTTTCAGATGTTTGTTCATTTATTTGCCGGATAAGCATTTGTACTGCTTCACGTCCCATATCGATTAATGGCATATTTACAGAAGTCAGTATATTTTGTCCGAATGAATCAAGCACCGGGTTGGTATCGTCAAAACTTACCAGGCTTAATTGCTCAGGCAGACGCCATCCAGCCTGGGACAACATGTAATAAATGCGGCGGGCAACCGGGTCATTCTGAGCGATGACGGCGGTGATTTCCGGGTGAGATTGCAGGTATGAGGTAAATTGATTAAAACCGCCATCAGGGATATAATGCAAATTCTCATCAGGAGTATGAATTTTCGGAATGATTAAATTATCAGGCACTAACAATGAACCGAGATTATAATATTCGGTAGTGAGATATTTATCGGGATTTATATAATGTTCAATATAAGCCTGATATATACCTGATAAACGTTGTTGATAAATATTTGCTGAACTGTTATCCAGAAAAGCGAGAATGTGTCGATGGCCAAGGTCGAGAAGGTGTGAAGTCGCCAGGAATGCCGTATTTTTATCATCAAAAAGCACTGATGAACATCCTGTTAAAGGACTCATCAATGATATTATGGGATTTTTGCTAAAACCAGGTATCTGACGCAATTTTTCTATTATATTATAAGAATGCAGCATCGGTTCGTAAACAATTAAACCATCAATATCTCCACTGCCAAAACATGGTGAAAAATTAAAATTAGATTCGCCGTTATATTGCTCAATAACCAGTGAAAAAGATTCCTGTTCAAGTACATTAGTTATTCCCTGAAGCAGTCTGCCATAATAAATTGACTGTTGAAATGCGGTAGGAAAAATAACCGCCACCTGATTATTGATAAACTTGTGGCCTTGCCGGTTTTGGCGCAGGCGTCGGGCGGATTTCTGCATAGATAAGTCATAACCTAATTCATCGGCAGCTGCTAAAATACGCTGACGGGTTGCATCGCTAATGCGTCCTTTATTAAGCAATGTCTGCGAAACAGCCAACTGACTAACCCCGCAATACTTCGCTATATCACTTTGTGTTACTATTCGTTCGTTATCCATGAGAAGACAGCCTCTGAAAATATATTATCATTTTATGCTATTACGTACAACCGACCTATTGACAATTAGAAAATAAATGGTAAGATATTACGTAGAATCAACGTTAGATGTAGGCTCAACTATGAATCTATATTAATGGAAATACAATGAATAAAGACACAATCAGTCGACATTTAATATTAAACTGCGGCGGTATGGAATTGGCAACGACCGGCTTTAGTCTCCGGTTTCGTGATGGCGAAGCCGGACTGCCGCAATTCATCGAGCAACGTGGCGAAGAGTCTATTTTTGAAGTCACGGTGTCAGTGAACGGTACAAGGCTTTGTTATCTTCTTGGGCAGTCAATCCGTCAGCATGCGGATGGCTGGGAACGGGTGCTGTGGATTGAACCGGTCGCGGAGAACGCCGTGACAACTGGCATTTGCTCCGCCACTTTGCTGGTTGAAGTGACCGGCGCGAAGGCTGTTTCGGTGCCGATGGCTCGTTTGGCACCTGCGACGCCGCTGGATGAGATCTTGCGACGGCCCCGGTGTTTCCCGTCGGTGATTGAGCCGTTGGATGGAATGTATGACATCGTCCAGAACGCGCCTGATTGCATCCCGGGGACAGTTTTGATTACTGTTGACAGTGCGAACCTTGAAAAGCTCGTATCCGGCAATAGCGGGGAAACGCCTTCCCCACTATCTTCGCGCGAGGCGGTGGTCTCTATCACGCCTTTATCCGACCGGTGCCCGGTCACGCCGCGCGTATATGGTCAATCGGGGCGACTGATTATCGAACATGAATTTCAGAAGGAACTCTGGCTGTGTCCAGGGAAACGACACGAAGTGGCCCGGCAGGTAATCCAGTATGGTCACACGGATTGGCAGACAACAGCATCTGCTGTTCAGGAATGTTGGTCAACCGCCGGCTACATCCCCCCGGTAGACCGACCAGCATGGGTGTATGACGCTATTGTCTACGAAGCTGACCTTGGATTCCATGGCACCATTCGTCAACTGACCAGCCAACTGGACCAGATTCAGGCTTGGGGTTTCAACACGGTCTATCTGATGCCGTGGCATATCGGCAATTACAGTACGCGGGATTACCGGCAGATCGAACCAACGTATGGCAATCTTGCCGATTTGCGGGCGTTGACCGACGCGGCGCACGCACGCGGGTTGAAAGTGTTGTTCGATTTGTTGTTGGTGATAGTCGATAGTGACAGCCCGTATCTTCGCGCGCATCCCGACTGGTTTTATCGCGATGTGACCGGGAAAATCCTGCCACACCCTGTCTGGCAGGGACCCTGTCTGGATCCCGCGTCACTAGGATTCCGTTCGTTTCTCATAGATTATGCGGCGTGGTGCTGCACCGAGTTAGGCGCGGATGGATTTCGAGTAGATTCAAGCGCACACCGGGGAGGATGCTGGAACAGTTCCCTCGGGTTGCAGCCTCACGAACACTCGCAAGCGCTCTTTACGTTGCTACAGGAACTGCGCGCGGCGATGCGAACCCATAACCCAGACGCAATCTTGCTGGCGGAATGTTTTGGACCACAGCAGACATCAATCTGCGATTTAGTAGGATTCCAGTGGATTATCTGGCTGGATTGGTTCATGCACCAACTGCTGGCGGGTACTCTAACGGGAAACGTTGTGCAACGAACACTCGGGGAGCATTTCCTTACCCTTCCCCGCGACACCTGGTTGACCACATACACGCACACTCATGACACGCTGGCATTTAGCAATAGTGATCCGCAAGGCCCGGCGGTGGACGCATTGTTCGCCACGCTGACGCTCATCTCGGCGGGCACCATGGTCTTCGGCGGTGGATGGGGAATGCGGGCCCGACCATCAGAGATGGAGGTTCAACCGTACCGTGACCTGTTCGACTGCAAGTCCCAGTTAGGTGGTATTGCCACCCACGAGTTGAGCTTTCCACCTGTTGCGCCGGAGTTGTTTGCTGCCGCACGACCATCGCGTCTCGGTCCGGTGCAGGTAATTACCAACTTTTCTGCGACAGTACAACCGGCCCCATCAGGCCGTCGGTTATATTCGCGGCTGAGTAGTCCGGTCACACAAATCCTGCCATATGATACTATTGTCTTGGCAGAATAGTAATCTAAAAACTTTATTTAAAGGAGCATTTACAATGCAATGGAAAATTTTCAGGGCAATACTGTCCATATTGTGTATTACTTTTATGGCAATTTTGCCTGTTGTAATCTCGGCGGCAGATGATACCGCGAAAAAAGTATTAACATACAAAGATGACTTCACCGACCCGAAGAAGTTTGAGACTGATTGTCAGGTTAATAACGGGTTGAAGTTTTTCCCGGGAATAGGTTTAAGTTCTGCTAATCAAGGCGGGGGCAGTGCCATCTATGACCTGCAGAAAGTTCTTCCCGGTATAAACGATGGTGTTACGGTAACGCTGATATATTCCGGCGGCGCGAATGGGCCGGCGGATATGCGCGGGCCACATTGGTCATCAAGTGCTGATGGTGTGACATGGAAAGAATTCAGCGTGAACGAGTTTGGAAAGGAAATAACATTCACCGGACGTTACTTGAAACTGTTTATATTATGGAAACAGGCCGGTGGTCCCGACTATGGGAATATTCGCAATTTTACATTAACAGTAAAAGATAACGGGAAAGTTGCTGAAATAAAGACGGAACCGGTAAAAGTTGATACAAAACCTGCCATTGATCCTGCACCAGTTAAAAAGGTTACCACATCAGCGAAAGATTATATTGCCCTCGGCGTTTACTGGCCGTGGGAAACAACTTCCTGTTTGGATAAAGCAACACGAGCCGAAAAATTGGAACCATTTTTGGTTGAAAGATTAAATGACCTGGCTGCCCATGGGGTGAATACCATCTGGACAACAAATGGGCCGGATTCTGTAGAAGAAATCGGTTTGCTTTGCCGGTTGGCGGATGCCCGCGGCATTCGCATAGTAGTGGGCAGTGGATGGTGGTCGATGCAGGGGCATAATAATACTGATGCCGCGGCAGTTGGCATGGTTGCAAAGCTGAAAAGCGTATGGACTGCGCTGGAAGGCAAACCGCGTCCGATAGCCTTTACCATTTCTGATGAACCCCGCAACTCATACATGGATGTCTTTGGACGTTACGCGAAACAGGTTGCCGATGCTGGCATACCGGCTACCACTGTTGTTATGTGGGGAGATTATCCTTCGGTAATTGAAAAGGCAACAACACTGCCGATTATCTGCCAGGATAATTATCCGTTTTTTAATAGTACCGGAAATCCCCGTGGTGATGGTTCATACGGATGGTTTACTAATCATATCGGTGCTTTTGTTCGCAAGTCTGATGTTGCCGGAATGGTACCATGGGCAATGCCGCAGGGTTACCAGGAGATATGGGGACCGGGGAAAATTGATGAGGATGGACAGGCTATCGTGTTGCCGGGTGGCGGCAGTCATTGGCTGATGCCAACACCGGCGCAGATTCGCTGGCAGACATGGTCTTCGATTGCCCTTGGTGCAAAAGGCGTATTGTTCTTTACTTATGCAGTTACGGGAAAACCCGACCCAAATGCAAAACCACTTACAGAAAACTGGGCATATAAAGAAGAAACCCGTACCGGTGGACCGATGGCACTGACAACCTGGCCGGAGTTCAAACCAGGACCGCAATACCGCGCCATGGGGACGGCATTTGCGGAAATTAAAACAATGCAAAAGCTATTGCCTGGACTACAGGCGGTTACGGATGAGAAAAATCTTGTGCGTCTTGTTGAAGGAAAACTTCTTGCCGGCGATATGCTTACAATGCTGAAACAGCAAAACGCGGATGAATATTATATTGCCGTGGTAGCCAGCCCAAAAGAAGGCAAACGAACATTGCAGTTGTTGCTGAACCCGGATGTTGTACGTCTGCAGCCAATGGAAGGTGCACCAGATCCAATATCAGTTGCGTCTAATATCCAACATTATACAAATTTAGCAATTACCCTCGAACCCGGGCAAGGCGGTATTTACAAGTTGATTATAAAAAAATCAATGGAAGAAAAAATACTCGCGTCAGAAGATTTTTCATCTGCTGATTATGCAAAACGAGCAGTGGAAGTGAATGGAGTTAACCCCGAAGGAGCAGCAGGAAAACCGCGTATTTTGCGGGCATTGCGGGGTGAAAAAGAAGTAATGGATACAGAGTTCCCACCTTGTTCATGCTATATCGTTTATGATATGCAGAATTTACTGCCGAAAGATGAAAAACCGG
This sequence comes from Armatimonadota bacterium, assembly GCA_044344305.1. Classification (GTDB taxonomy): domain Bacteria; phylum Armatimonadota; class Hebobacteria; order CAIYQO01; family CAIYQO01; genus JBAXQQ01. Next base: position 1,495 of record JBIJDE010000004.1, on the reverse strand, counting down.
ATGTTATACGAATCTTTGAATATGATGGGTATGGTGGACCTGCCAGTAATGGTTTAGGTGTCTATATATGGGGTGGTTCAACATTAGATGCTTTAAAACCGATATCATCATCAATGGCACCGAAAAAAATGTTCCTGCTAACCCCGGAAATGCGTTATATAAAAATAGGCATATCATTCAGACAAGCCTCTTCCGGATACGCCGGCTTGAAGTCGTGGCGGGTGACGGAATGGCAAACAATTAACAACCAGACTGAAAAGCCTGGTAAAGTTTCAATTCAACGCAGTCCGGAGTTTTTCCCGTTAGGAGTATATTGGCCCGGAGAATATATTTTCAGGACTAAAGATAAACAGATGGATTGGGATAAAAATGAAGAAATATTTTCTACATTAGCGAAAATGCATTGCAACACCATCTGGCTAACTCACACCGGGGCGGCCGCGGCAGAGACGGTAGAGTTTGCAACTCGCGCGGCAAAGCATGGCCTTTACCTGGTACATAGCCCGGGTGATATGGATGGCAGTGTGGCGCATTTGCGTAATGAGAAACATGCCAAATTTATGGCGGAAAATGCTGTGAAGGCATGGGAAAATGCACCGGAACCAATCGCCTGGGGAATGGGTGATGAACCACGTGCTGATTACATTGGCGAAATGGAAAAGTATGTTAATACCTTTAAGGAAATATCAAAACAGCCAACCACGCTGGTTGCAATGGCTGGCGACCTGCCTTATGTCGCGGAAAATCTTAATCTCAGTTTCCTATGTTCAGATATATATCCGTTCTTCAGTACAAATAATCCCAACGGTCCGGATAATATCTCAGAATCAACAGAATATCTACGCACAGCGGGAAACCGTGTGCAATATTTCGCAAAGAAAAAGGGAATTGAGTGGTGGCTGATGGGTGGTATTTTTCAGGAACCCTGGGGTAATCATGATATTGATGAAAAAGGAAATATTGTATATTTACCCGGTGCTGGCCCGCATTTTCGCCAACCATCTCCCGCTGAAGTGCATTGGCAAAATTGGGTCGGTCTTTCATCCGGTGCGCGCGGGTTAGTTCATTTTTCTCTATTTTTGGGCAGTACAGCCGTGAATGACCCGAATGCTAAACCGCAGCTATTTGGTGTAAAAGAAAAATGGAACTCTGATGCGCCTGGCGGTATTTTATATAGTGATGGCAGAATGACAAAGCAAGCGGAAGCAATGGGAGAAAGTTTTGCTGATATGGCAAAAATTGCACCAATTTTAAAGAAAATTGAGCCAATTGACAGCATGCTTGCATATCATAGCAAGGGCTGGGTTCCGCCGGGAGATGTTGTACAGGTAATGCGAACACCAGCAGGGAAAAACGGTAAGTTGCCGACAAAAACTGAGTATTACGTTCTGGTGGTGAATGGTGATATGGAAACTAAAGATCGTGATGTGCCGGTAAATATTGGTCCTGAAGTTATTAAAGCTGTTGATATGTTGACTAATAATGTTTTGCCCAT
>JBIJDE010000176.1:0-8845 GCA_044344305.1 Armatimonadota bacterium | reverse complement strand
CCGGTAAATGGGAATGGGAACCAGTGGGTCCACCATTTAAACAACTTCGCGTTAATTTGAAATCTGGGCATGGCACCCTTATTAAACTGGAAGTATTGAACACAGAAAAGACTACTGTTCCGATGGTTTCAAATACACCGCGTCCTGATTTACCGTTGAAAAACGGTGAAAACGGCAGCAAAATTCTTGAGTTTTCAGAAAATATACAACAGAAAAATGGTGCGATTGATTCCCTTAATACTGGCAATTTCCTTGATATGGGACCAGCAGCTAAACATGTGAATGGCATTAGAAATGGTGAAACGGTATATCTGTTTGAAATGCCGGGTGAAATAACCCGCATATCTGCAACAGGACATTACGGCAATCACCAGGATGGAAATGAACACAACTATTATATAAACTACTCGTTTGATGGCAAAAAATTCCAGTCGTTAATAGCGAAAAAAATTAAACAGGGTGATGGAATTGCAATAACAGGTGATTTGCCAGTGACAGATAATAATCGCCGTGTATGGATAAGTTTCGGTATGGACAACGGCGCATTCATAACCTTTAAGAATGCAGAAGTAAAAGTTGAGTTTAACCCTGATAAGAATTAGTTGTTTTTATTTACTCAACACGTCCACAAGACTCGCGAATTACAATATTGGGCGGGATTGAGATGTTTGCTGGCGGGATTGTTTTCTCCGGCGATTGCATCCGTGATAGTAGCAGTTCAAATGCTTTGCTGCCAACTATTTCCGGGTGTTGTTCTACCGTTGTTAATTGGGGTGAGGTGAATTGACTTACTGGTTGGTTGCCGCACCCCATTACGCTGATATCTCCGGGTATTTTCATCCCGCGCTTGCTCAGTTCAATCATCACTTTAGCTGCCATGTGGTCTTCCAATGCGATTATTGCTGTTGACCGCGGGTTAAATCCCAATAATTTATCTGCAATTACCGAAGAATCTAATTGCTCATAAGTCATATCTTCAGTACTTACAAAATATCTGGTAGATAATGAACGTTTTTGCAGGGCACGCATGATTGCCTGTTTGCGTCCTGTTTGCTGGTGATAATGCTGTGGGTCGATGTAGGCGATGGTTTTGTGTCCCAGTGATGCCAGGTAGTCAATCGCCTGTTCTGCCAGTTGCGTTTCATCTGTCTGGACAAAATCTATCTTTATCTCAGTTGAAGTAGCATCAATACCAACCATAGCTATTTCGTGGCTTTGTAACTCCATTATAATATCGCGGGTAATGGGGTTAAAATGGCCTGTATACAGCAGAATACCGTCAATTCGTTGTTCAACCAGATCATGAATTGCATGTCTGGTTTTATCGTATTGTCCGTGGGTTTCTAATATTAATGCCCGGTATCCGGCATCTAAGGCACAGTCTAAAACAGATGACAACATGCTGGCGCAATATGGGAAATTTACCCGTGGAAGTACCATGCCGATGACGCCGCTTTGCCCGGTCAATAAACTTTGCATTAACTGATTAGGCCGATAATGATGTTCCTGCGCCAGTGCCTTAATATGTTGACGCATTTTCACCCCGATAGACGGGTCGTCGCGCAATGCCCGACTAACGGTAGATGGCGCAACCCCAGCAATTTTTGCCAGAAAACGAATAGTAGTCATAAATGTCTCTTTTTGTACGCAACCCAGTTGCGGAAATTGTATGTATAATAGCAAATAGAGTCAATAGTAAAACCGGCGTAGTATAATTATTTTTATCAATAGCCGGGCCGGCCATTGTACGACTGTAGAACAGGCGGCCCGCCTGTTCGTAACATCATTCTATAATTTATCTGCACATATTTACGCAACTTAGTTGCGTAGAATTTATATAAAATCCTATTGCGTGACAGGAAAATGTGGATTACAATCATTGAAAGTCTTAATTTTAAGACTTTAAACAAAAGGAGAAAAACTATGAAAACCAATCAAAAAGGTTTCACCCTCATTGAGTTGCTGGTCGTGATAGCCATTATTGCTATCCTCGCCGCCATACTCTTTCCGGTATTTGCCCGTTCTCGTGAAAAGGCAAGACAGACCACATGTACCAGCAATCAACGCCAGATTGCGGCGTCTTTGCAAATGTATGCTCAGGATCATGAGGAAACATTACCTGCCATTACTTCGATTTGGCAGGACATTAAGGTTGATCCGGGTGTATTGATTTGTCCGACGAAGGGAAAGAGTACGCCGAACGGGTATGGCTATATCAATGATATTGCCGGCGTCGCCATAGGTACGGTCGCTGACCCCGCGAGTCAATATCTCCTTGCGGATTCGATTGCCAGCGATAATATCCTCTCGACCTGGAAGCAAGTGGATTGACGACACAGTAACAGCGCCATAATCGCTTTCATGGATGGACATGTTGGAATCGATAAAGTCAGTGTGCCCTGGCAAACCGCGAATGTCAGCCTACTGAGCGGCATTGTGTCGCCGACATCCGCCCTTGTTGACGGTGTCGCCGGATGGACACGGACCGGTACTTATGTGGACGTGACAACAGATCAGGGACGAACATGCCTGAAATTACATGGCGACAGCAACGGTGGGCATGGGGCGGCATCTGCAATACGTACATTGAGTGATTTGTCGAAGCCCAGTCCGATATCGCTGATGGTTATCAGTGGTGAAATTCGCATTGTTGGGCCGAATAGTAGTATATTGTCGTTGCTGGATACAAGCAATAAAAAGATTGTCGAATTTACACGCACCTACTTGAATTATGCGAGTAGTGCGCATTGGACGACGTCGACATTCTGTGGTCAGGACATCACGAATCAAGTGGCCTGGAAGAATACTCCTGCTGATACCGGATGGTTGGCTTTTAAAATAGCCTCGGATGGTACGGATACGGTCTGCCAAATCGGTGGTTTGGTACTCACCGGAAAAAACATGACCGGCAGCAACTTCCAGATGCCTGCTTCATTAAATTTTTCTGTTGCAGCGAATACCAACAATTGTACATATTATTATATTAGCAATTTGAAGATAGGGTTATTCGGAGGAACAATGGCGTCGATTCTCTGCCCGAACGGCCATGCCATCCAGCCCGGAACCGGATGGAAATATTGTCCGATTTGTGCGGCACAGATCTATTGATTAGTGTCTCTTTGCCGGGTGATACTGTAATTTCACCTTGATCACACGCCATTGGGCTGCACTTTCGCAGCCCGATAGTTGCTTCCCGCCCCTACCGAAATGGAGAGCTGACCCATGTTGTATTTGAGTTTCGCGCCGATCTGGCGCTTTCTGTCCTGCCTGTTGTTGACCGTCCTGCTGGGCGCGTCCGCCTATGCCCTCGAAGCCACGGAACAGGGACGTTATCGCAAGGTCTATATCGTTCCCGCACCTGCCCAGGTCGTCATTGATGGTGATTTGAAAGAATGGGACCGCTCGGGGCAGTTGGAACTGTTCGCCGACCCCGCCACCCGCGACCGGCGCTTCGGACGGTTGGCCTTTATGCGCGACGAACAGGCGCTCTACATCGGCGGCGAGGTCGGCAATCTGGTGCCGCTTACCAATCCCAACGATCCGGCGGTGAACCCGGAATTCGGCTGGAACGGTGACGCGATGCAGGTGCGTATGGCCATTGACCGCAGCCTGCCTTTCCCCCTGCCGCAATCGCTTAATCGCACCGACGCCCCGGGAATTATGCACCTGGCGCTTTGGTGTTACGTAGATAAAATGCAACCGGTGCTTCAGCTTGGCCGTGGCATGAAGTTAGATTACTACTACAACCCCGCCTACCCGAAAGGGGTGGTGCCGGCCGACAAGTTCAGTGCGATGTACGTGAAGCTCCCCGATAACCGCTACCGCTTCGAATACCGCATCCCCTGGGTGACCCTCGGGGCGACGAACCCGCCCCGGGCTGGTGATATAGCCTCGTTGACGATGCAATTGCACTGGTCTGACAAGAACCCCGGGTCCGTCTATCAACTGGTGGTGGTACGCGATGTGATGATGGGCAGCGGTTTCGGTTTCCAAGCGGTGGATAGTTGGGGCAAGGCCATCTACTCGTCAAAGGGAAACCTGCCTGCCGAGGTGACACAGCCCGCTACGCCACTGCCGCCGCCGTTGCCGATGACGTTCTCCTACGATCTGCCGCGGGATGCGGAGGTGACTATCGCCTTGCAGGACGCGCAGGGCCGCTACGTCCGGTCGCTGGAGTCACAGGTAAAGCACAAAAAGGGCAATGTCACGGTCGCCTGGGACGGTTTGGATGAATATGGCAAGGTGCTTCCCGCTGGAAAATACAGTTGGAAGGGAATCTACCATGATCCGATTACCACAAAATACGTTATGAGCGTCCATAACTCCGGACAGCCGGGATACTTCACGGAGGATGGCAAGGGCTCCTGGGGCGGCGACCATGGTGTGCCAGTCACGCTCTGTGCCGGGCCGGACTTCATGCTGTTCGGTTGGAATGGCTGCGAGGTCGGCAAAGGCGTCATCCGCACCGATTTAAAAGGTCGCAAACAGGCCGGGTTCACTTTTGCGGCGGACTGGCTGGCCACCGATGGTGAACGATTCTACGTCTATAATGAATATCACAAGACCGGCATTCAAGTGCACCGGGTTGCAGATGGCCGTCCGATGGCATACGGCAACGGTGTCACCGCCCTATATGGTCCAAACGCGGTCGATGGCAAGACGCCGGTGCCGCTGACCGGACTGGCTTGGACTGGTGGCGAGGTGTTCGCCGCGTATGAAGCTGCGAATGTGATAATCGTATTTGATGCCGTGAGTGGCGCGGAGAAACGACGATTTAATGTAACGGCACCGCGCGGAGTAGCCGCGTTGCCCGGTGTCGGGCTGGCGGCAATCAGCGCCGGCAAGCTCGTGCGCATCGACGCGGTCACCGGCGCGGTGACCACCTTGGCGACGACGCATCTGGATGCGCCTTATGCGGTAGCTGTCGCGGCGGATAAGACAATCTTTATTTCCAATCGTGGTAAATTGCAGAATGTCTCGGTCTTCGCACTGAACGGCCCTTCGACAGTCTCAAGGCAGGCGAAATATTTGTGCAGTATCGGCAAAAGCGGCGGTAGACCCGGTCTGGGTGCCTTCAATAAGAAGGGAATGTTTAATCCTGCCGGTATCACTGTTGATTCCGAGGGCAAGTTGTGGGTGGCTGAAGCTGACGCGTCGCCTAAGCGTATCAGCGTCTGGAACGCCAAAACCAGCAAGCTCATCCAGGAGTTCTTCGGCCCCAGCGCCTACGCCGCCCACGTCGCCGTGGATCCCGCCAGGCCCACCGAAGCGTTCTGCCACAATACACTATGGAATATTAATATTAAAAATGGTACATGGTACCCGAAGACCACATTCATCCGGCAGATGGATCCGAACAGCCCACCCGCCCCTGGCAGTCAGGGGCTGACGGCCACGGTGCCGCTGACCGCCGACAATGGGCGGCAGTATTTCTTTATGCACACAACCTACGGCACGCCGTTTACCGTGTGGCGGCGAGACGGCGACGTGGGACGGCCGTTCCTGATGATTGTCCCGCGGATGAAATACATGGATGGCAACTGGCAGAAGATCGCCCCGGTGCCGGTGTTCTGGGATAATGAACGTTTCCCGGCCGACGACACCCAGCCTTACTTCGCCTGGCAGGACGGCAACGACGACGGCGTTATCCAGCCGGACGAGGTGCAGCGGATCGCCTATCGCCTGTGGATGACGTCGATGGCCGGCGGTTGGCAGCTCGATCGCGGGCTGAAGCTTTACAACCTCACCAAGGGCGTGGCGTTCACGCCAATTCAGATTACCAGGAAGGGGCAGCCGCTCTACGATTTCCGTAAGCCCGAGCGGCTCTCAGCGGAACCGTGGGACAAGGCGCTACAGGGCGAAGCCGGCTTCTTCCTCGCTGAGGATGGCAAGAGTTTCTTTGCGTTCAACCAGAACTCGCCGGAAGGCCGCGGCGTCGCCCGCTGGTCGCTGGATGGCAAGCTGCTCTGGCGGACGGGCGGTGCAACGACGCTGCACTGGAAGGAGTCGCTCAGCGAGCCGGTGGCCAAGCCGGGTGAACTCTACGGCATCGTCTCGCCGATGCGGACCGCCGGGGGGATCGTTGGCTGGGCCTCTTATTTCGGCGTCTTCCACCTCTTCACCGATGACGGTCTCTACGTGGCTAAGTGCTTCCGCGACATGCGCGAGGGGCAGGTCGGCCCGAACGTGCTCTTCACTGAGCATTTCTGCGGCATCCTGACCCGCATCAAGGCGACCGGCCGTACCTATATCCTCGGCGGCGACCTGGACGGTCGTATTACCGAGGTGCTCGGACTCGACAGCATCAAGAAGTTTGACGGTGCCTATGAGATTACCCCCGCGGACATAGCCAACGCGGACCAGGCCCGGGCCGAGTACGCCGCCCGCCAGGTGGCGGTGCGGTCGCTGAAGATCACCCGCGGCAAGGCCGCGCTGCCTACGGCGGCGGAAGTGGTGGTGACGGTGGATGACAAGCGCGGCTTCGACGCCCGTCTCGCCGTGGACGAGAAAAACCTCTACCTCGACTATGAGGTGCGCACGCCCGTGCAACTGGTCAACAACACCGACAATCCGCAGATCCTTTTCCGTGGCGGTAATGTACTCGACTTGCAACTGGCCACCGACCCGAATGCTGATAGTAATCGTGTAAAAGCAGTTCCCGGAGACATTCGTTTACTGGTATCTCGTGATAAAACCGGCAAACCGGTGGCGGTGCTTTACCGCACGAAGGTGAAGGGGTTCACGGGACAGCCGATAGCCCTTACTTCGGTGGTGCAAGCAGGATCGTTGGCAACCGAGAATTTTGATTCCATTGAGATTATCAGTGATAAAATAACACTCGACTACACCCCGCGGAGCATCGGCTTTGGCGCCACCGTCACCATCCCGCTGGAACTAATCGGTTGGAAACCCGATCCGGGCAAACCGGTGCATCTCGACATTGGTTATCTCTTCGGCGATACCCAGGGCAACAAGTGCATGTTGCGGAGTTACTGGACCAACAAGAGTCAGCTATCCGGCATCATCAATGATGTTCCCAGTGAAAGCCGCCTGGAACCGAAGGAATGGGGAGTGGCAGTGGTGGAAGCGGCCCCGGTGGTTGATGACCAGCAGGTGGGCAATTCCTGGCAGGGCAAGCCCGACCCGGCGGCGCATTTCGTCGGTTGGTCAGCCCGCAAGCCGGTGGTCAAGGACGGCAATATCCCCGCCTGGGAAATCGCCCCGGAGTTCCTGAAATGGCGTGACGCCGATCCCGTCGCTGATGGTTTTGCCGGACGGGTACTCACGGTAAATCTCACCGGACCCTTTGCCGACGGCGCCTGGAGCCAGCACGCCGGCGCCTTGCTGCGACTGGACCAGGAAGTCCCGGCCAAGCAGTCGTTCACGGTGCGCTTTAAGGCCCGGAGCCTCAGTGGTTCCAAATATTTGTCAGTTTTGCGCTCCTGGGGTGGCGCCACACCCTGGGAATCGACCCTCATCACCACCGAGTGGAAGGAATACACCATAACCTTGACGCCAACCTTCCCGACGGACACCCTCAGCTTCTCGCTGGTGCCGAAAGCGGGGCAGTTGCAGCCCTATTGCGCCGGAAGTTTCGAGCTGGCAACGGTGCGGGTTGTTATTTAAACCATTGTGCCAAAATGAAGATGGTGGTATAGCATTGTAAAGCGCTATACTTATGGGCCAAACAGAAGGGGTTGATATGAATAAGTTGTTACGTGTCGGCATGATTGGCGTTGGAGGTTTCGGCAAGTATCGGCGCGAGCGGATGCGCGAGACCGGTTTGTTCCAGGTGGCAGCTTGCTGCGACCGCGATCCGGAAATACTCCGGGCTGCCTGCATTGAAGAGCAGGCGGTAGCGGTAGGGACGTTCGACGAATTGCTGGCCCAGCCGGGCCTTGAGGGCATTGTCATATCGACTGGCATCGATACCCATGCCCCCTTCGCTATTCAGGCGATGCGGGCAGGGTTGCATGTGTTCGTCGAGAAGCCGCTCTGCGGCACGGTGGCAGAGATTAAGGCTTTACGCGCGGCCCAGGCGGAGACTGGCCGGGTGTTCAATTCCGGGCACGTACATCTACCCTCGAATTGGATTGTCCGACTGGTGCAACAAGTTATTGACGATGGGCGTTTGGGCACGATTGCCTGCTACGAGGAAAACTCCAGCCACAGCGGCGGGTTGGAGATTCGTCCCGGTGATTGGCGTGGTTTGCGCTCGAAGAATCCCGGGGGTATGCTGCTACAGTGCGGCGTACATTCCCTGCACCGACTGATTCATCAATTTGGCCCCATTGACGAGGTTATGTCGATGATGCGTTACGACGCCAATCCGCAGACCGAGACAGCCGATGTGGCTAACGTGCTGATTCGCCACCGGTCAGGCCTGGTCGGCACGCTCAATTGTTATCACGTCACCGGTTACCAGCATGCCTTGCGTATTTTCGGTACCCAGGGTAACTTTTATGTTGACACACAATTCCATAAAGCCTGGTTTCAGCCACGTAAGCGCGGCGAAATTGAGGAACTTCAAGAAATTTCTGTTCCAACTGATGAACCAATGGCAGCCTGCCAGAATCTTGTTGCCTGGTATAATGCCATTCGCTGCGGAACTCCGCCGAGTCCGTCGCTTGAAGATGCTATTGCCGCGGTGGCCCCAGTTTTTGCGGCGGAACGTTCGGCAGATCAACGGTTAGTGGTTTCACTTGTTAAAGAGGATGAATTGTAATGGGTTTTGACTTCTTCAATACTTTGGCTTTTAATCCATTTATGTCAGGTGCCGGAATCTCCACAGAGTTGGCATTCACTGTATGTGACCTTAATTTAGACTGTCACGCAATTAATGCGG
>JBIJDE010000074.1:0-13955 GCA_044344305.1 Armatimonadota bacterium | reverse complement strand
GACTGGATGATAAACGGCATGAATAAAGCCGGTAAATTCGACGGCAAGGTCGTGGTTGTACAACCTATTCCCCAGGGACTTGTCGACGTGCTTAACGAACAGGATGGTTTATATACCCTCATCCTGCGCGGCATCCAGAATGGCGAAGTCATCGACCAGCGCGAAGTTATGACCGCGGTCAGTCGCGGAATTAATCCCTACACAGATTGGCAGGAATATTTAAAGACAGCGACTAATCCTGACATGCGCTTTGTTGTTTCAAACTCTACTGAAGCTGGCATTGCGTTTATTGAGGAAGCTCAGCCTACTACCGATTGTCCCACCTCATTCCCCGCGAAATTGACCGCCTGGTTATTTGCCCGTTATCAACATTTCAATGGCGCAAAAGACAAGGGGATGATTATTCTCCCCTGTGAATTAATTGACCGTAACGGAGATAAGCTATACAACTGCGTGTTGAAATATGCCGAATTATGGAACCTCGATGCTGGATTCAGAACCTGGCTGAATGATTCCTGCGCATTCATGGTTACCCTGGTTGACCGCATTGTAACCGGCTACCCACGCGACGAAGCGGAAAGCCTGTGCGCGGAACTTGGGTATCAGGACAGTCTGCTGGATACCGGGGAAATATTCCATCTGTGGGTGATTGAAGGCCCGGAATATGTTAAAAACGAATTACCACTAACTGAGTGCGGATTTAATGTAATATGGACAAATAATCTGGAACCATACCGCACCCGCAAAGTGCGAATATTAAATGGTGCACACACCATGACAGTGCCGGCGGCATATCTTGCCGGTGTCGAAACTGTTCGTGACAGCGTGGAAGATGGACTGATCAGCGAGTTCATGAAGAAAGGAATCTTCAACGAGATTATTCCAACCCTTGATTTGCCGGAAGATGAAAAAGCACAATTCGCTGAAGATGTTCTGGAGAGATTCCGCAATCCATTCATCCGTCACCTGCTGCTGTCTATCGCGCTTAACTCAGTATCAAAATATTCTGTACGCGTCCTTCCTTCGCTGTTGGAATATCAGAAGAGAACCGGAGAAATCCCGACCGCTTTGGCATTTGGATTATCTGCACTTTTCTGTTTGTACCAAGGTACAGAGGTAGAAAATGGCGCATTGAAATGCCAGCGCGCCGGTGCTGAGTACTTGATAAAAGATGACCTTGATATATTAATTGAGTTCAGCGAAGCGTGGACGAAATTTTACGCTGATCAAAACGCTGATTCTTTCTGTCGGCGTTTAATGTCCAATTCAAAATGGTGGGGATGCGACCTGACAGAAATACCGAGTTTATTGGAAACAGTTGCCAGTGGCATGTTTGAGATAAAACAGGATGGCATGCGCCAGGCACTGACATCTATATTACGGGAAGGTTAAGACATGCCAGAAGTAATTAAAATCAACCCGAAAGACAGCGTTGCAGTCGCATTGCAAGAAATTGCCGCCGGAGATAAGATTGATATCGATGGCGTCATTTTGACCGCAATAAACACCATACCAACCGGGCATAAAATTGCATTGATTGATATAAAATCGGGTGATAATATCATCAAATATGGCGAGGCTATTGGCCATGCTACCGCTAATATTATGGTTGGCGAACATGTGCATACCAATAACACCAGCACCAATTTGGCTGGTCTGTTGGAATACGCATATAAACCCCGCGGCGCATCACTGCCGGTGGCTGATGACCAACGCACTTTTGACGGTTATCTACGCGATAATGGCGATGTAGGAATTCGAAATGAAATATGGATTATTCCCACTGTGGGATGTGTCAATAAAACAGCAGAAAGATTGGCTTCGCTGGCTGAAAAAGAGATAACCGGAAAAGTTGATGGTTTTCACGCCTTCGTACATCCCTACGGCTGTTCGCAATTAGGTGACGACCACAAAACCACCCAGCGTATCCTGGCTAATCTCGCTATGCATCCAAATGCTGGCGGGGTATTGATAGTAGGTTTGGGTTGTGAGAATAATCATATTGCAGAGTTTAAAGAAGTTTTGGGTAATTATAACCCGCAAAGAATAAAGTTCGTCAATGCCCAGGATGAAGGCGACGAGTATGAACGCGGTCAATTGTTACTGAATGAATTGGCAGATTTTGCTACTTCGTTTTCTCGCCAGCCTTTCCCAATTTCAAAATTAAAAGTCGGCTTAAAATGCGGTGGTTCCGATGCGTTCAGCGGAATAACCGCCAACCCGCTAACCGGAGAATTCTCTGACATGCTGGTATCACGTGGCGGCACTACTGTGCTTACCGAGGTGCCGGAGATGTTTGGGGCTGAACATCTATTAATGGAAAGATGCAACGCAAAAGATATCTTTACAGAATGTGTTGATTTGATTAACGACTTTAAAGATTATTATATAAAGCATAATCAGGTTGTCTACGATAATCCTTCGCCCGGCAATAAAGCGGGTGGAATCACCACACTGGAAGAAAAGTCTTTGGGATGCACGCAAAAAAGTGGTACCGGACCGGTTGCTGATGTTTTACCCTACGGTGGCATTTTAAAGCACACCGGATTGAATCTACTTTCTGGTCCTGGTAATGACATCGTAGCAGTAACTGCATTGGCAGCGGCAGGTGTTCATATAATATTATTTACCACTGGTCGCGGCACCCCGTTAGGCGCACCAGTGCCAACGGTAAAAATATCCACTAATAATAATCTGGCGAAAAATAAACCTAATTGGATAGATTTTAACGCGGGGGAGTTATTAACCGGCACCAATATGGTCGAAATGCGGGAAATATTCTTTGATTATGTTTTATCCGTAGCAAATGGTGGTAAAACTAAGAACGAAGTCAATGACTTTCGCGAGATAGCAATATTCAAAGACGGTGTCACACTTTGATGAAAAATGAGCTAAAAATCTTCGTTTTCGATATTTTTAACAAAACCTTAATTTTCTGACCGGTCTTTTTCTTGACACTATTTGTGCAGATATTTATACTACCCAAGGCGGCTAAAATATTTTCGCCGTCACGTCATCATTTAACCGTATAAAAAATACGGGGTGGGAGCATTTTATTATGGTTCCTTCAGGTACTGAAGCTGCCAGCCAACCGCTGGTCGATATCAGAAATTTACAGAAAGTATATAAGCTGATTTCCGGTCGCGAAATCAACGCCCTTAACGGGTTGGACCTGACGATTAAGAAAGGTGAAACTTTCGGAATCGTGGGACCAAACGGTAGCGGCAAGACCACGACCATGAAAATATTGTTAGGGTTAATCTACCCTACCAGTGGTGAAGCTTATCTATTCGGTCGCGAACCGGGCGACAATGAGGTACAGCGTCGGGTGGGTTACCTACCAGAAGCACCTTATTTCTATGAATTCCTTACCGGGCGCGAGTTGTTGCATTATTACGGCAGCTTGTGCGGTGTATCAAAAGACATCATTGCCAAGCGCACTGATGACTTGCTGAAGATGGTTGACCTATATGACCGTGGGGCAGATATGATGATTCGTTTCTACTCCCGTGGTATGCGCCAACGTATCGGTATAGCACAAACGATGATCAATGACCCTGAACTGCTCATTCTTGATGAGCCGACCAATGGTCTTGACCCCATCGGTACCGTGCAAGTACGCCAGTTCATATTAGAACAGAAAAAACAGGGTCGCACCATTATCCTCTGTTCGCACTTGTTGTCAGAGGTCGAAGCGGTTGCAGACAGCGTAGCTATTTTGCATCGCGGCAATCTGCTGGCCACCGGTCCTGTTGCGCAAATCGTTCCAGAAAGCAAACAGTGGCAACTCGTTGTTACTGACCTTACCCGAGATGCTATCGGAGCCATGAAGAGTGAAGGTATTAACCTTGATATTCACGGTGACGTTATAACATATCTCAGTGAAGATATGGACGACATCTATAAGGTACTGGGCAGAATGCGCGATGCCGGCGGTAAGTTAGTTGAAATAACTCGCCCGCAACCAACATTAGAAGAACAGTTCTTGATAACCGTCGGCGAAGACGATTTAAAGAGAACTATTGCAAAACTGCAACGATAACTTTCTTGGCTAACGCCATTATCAACAGAACGGAGTTTATGTCATCATGACCGATAACACCGGAATAAAATGCAAAATCTGTGGCGAGATTATCGCAACAGGTGAAGAAACAAAATGCGAAACCTGCAATGAGTTTGTGCATGCAACATGTCTGCAGGAAAAAGGCTGTCCTGACGTAGTATCAAGACCAGCCCCGATACCTTGTGCGGCAGTTACCGAAAGCGGTTTTCATGCCTTCACATTGTCTATTCGCAACGTCTTTTTAGTCGCAAATAACACTATCGTAGGGGTAACCCGTGGCGTGGTATTGAACGTTATGATGGTTCTCGCCATGATGATGATTATCGCCAGCACCTCCACTACTCTGGTGGAAAAAGGCGCACGAGAAATGCTCATCGATACTGGACTTGCCTCTATATCAGTATTGGGTGCTATGATTGCTATTCTCACCGGTTTCACCTTGATTCCGAATGAAATTGAGAATCGCACCATTTACCCAATCATATCCAAACCGGTACGCCGATGGCAATTCGTGTTAGGCAAGTTCTTCGGAGCTGCCGGCATCAACGGAATTACCACCGGTATTCTTTCAGTATTATTGATGGTTGTATATGCTGTTAAGTTCAAAGAGTTTGATTCCCGCCTGGTTATGGCTGTTATCATGCTCTACTTCATGCAAGTTGTATTATCCAGCTTAATTATATTTTTCTCCACCTTCATGTCCTGGATAGGAACAATCATCGTCAGTATGGTGGTATGGGCGCTGGGCAACTACTCTTACTTCATTAAGGAACTAACCGAGGGTGACGGCATCACCGGTTTCACAAAATATCTGATCATATTCGTACAAAAAGCATTACCAAACTTCCAATCAATGGACTTGCGATATGCTATTGTAAACGAACATGTGGTGAAGTTCAGTCCAATAGATATTGGCACAGCATTTTTGAATGGTAGCATATTCCTGGTAATTGCGCTTGTATTAGCATCAATTATTTTCAGCTATCGTGAACTTTAAGGAGAGCGGTAAATGAAGTCGCTCCATAAGAAAAATTTAATATTGCTGATTGTCGCTGCAGCATTATTTCTCATTCGCTGGCCGATTGATGAAAAAATGACTGACCCGGCAACCTGGCCATACCTTCCTAAACGTGGTGAAGGCGCAACATTTTTCAAGTCGGTATTTTCAGGTGGTGCTGGCACCCCTGCTATCTTTGCCATGCTTGGTGGACAGAGATACATGGTTGCTAATATCATGTGGAGTTATTCCGACGTGCTGTTTCATAAAGGTCAACCGTTTAAAATGGTTCAGCCTTTAGATGCATGTGTCACTCTTAACCCGTCATTCATGGAAGCCTGGTCAACCTATGGCTGGCATCTTGCATGGAATCTTAACTTTGAAGAGAAAGACGTCGTTAGAAAAGCAAAGTGGATGCGTGCAGGCATTAAGGTTTACGAACGCGATTTAGAAAAAAATCCAGATAAAATACAACCATATTTTGACCTGGCATGGCTTTATTTAAATCGTACCCGAGACTATGGCAAGGCATTGCCATATTTAAAAGCGATAGTAAACCCGTCAGCAACAGATATTCATGGGAATAAACTCCCTAATGTTCCAAAAGACCCAAATTTTAAATTCGAATTGTTAAAACCTGGTGATAAAGGCTATGACATGGAAGAACCTAAAAATCATGATGATCATGATGACCATGCGTCAACCAATGCTACTGTAAGCGCCAACGAAAGCAAATGGCGCGCGTCACGCGAAGGTAATCGTCTTGCATACACATATCGTAAATTAGGTGTAGTGCTTTACGGGGAAACAAAATTTGAAAGTAACCCGGTGAAGAAACAAGCATTACTTGATGCAGCAAAGCTGTCATTCACCAAAGCTGTTGAAACATACAAGTTTGCTGGCGATAAAGCTAATAGTGGCAACGATAACTTAATAGCATTGGTTAACATGAAAGAAGTCCTGAAGAACATGAATAATACCAAATGGCTGGATGAAGAATGGGAAGGCGAAAAGAAACTACGTTCGACTTACGGCTTGCCGGAAGATCCAGGAATTGACCCGAGTGTAGTACAATAAAACAATAGACTTTTCCCCCGTTTTAATGACGGGGGATTTTTTTTAGAGGAATTACCTTCTATTTGTCGTATAAATATAATTAATGATTGAATCTGTATCTGCAATTGGACGAGGATTAATGGATAGTGTCGGCGCGTTTGGTGCTGGCGCAGTCATGCTGCTCGATGCTTTATTAGGGTTATTTACAAAAAATAGCCGCGCTTTCAAACGTATAATCGACCAAATGGCACTGGTAGGAATCGAATCTTTACCCATCGTGCTGATAACAATGTTCTTCTTTGGTATGGTGTTGGGTTTTCAAACTTCACAGATTATGGTGCGTTATGGTGCCGGTGCCTACGTAGGTATGCTGGTGGCGGTCTCTATTGCTCGTGAAGGTGGCCCTACCCTCGCTGGTATTGTAGTGGCAGCCCGCATAGGGTCATCATTCGCCGCAGAATTAGGGTCAATGAAAATAACGAACCAAATAGATGCTATGCGCGCCCTGGCTACAAATCCAGTCCGTTATCTTGTCACCCCGCGTCTTATTGCCGCTGTCATCATGGTACCGTTGCTTACTATATTCGGTGACGTCATCGGCACTTTAGGTGGCGCTATCGTCGCGGTTGACGCAGGAATAGCACAACAGACCTTCTTCACCTCTGCAACTCAATTCTTAACGATATATGACATACGTGGCGGGTTAATTAAAGCCGCAGTATTCGGCATAATAATAGCAATCACATCTTGCCGAATAGGATTAAATACCGAAGGCGGTGCCGCCGGCGTAGGAAAATCCACCACCGCCGCAGTGGTATGGAGCATTGTATTACTATACGCCAGCAACTTCCTGCTAACCTGGCTGATTTATAAGGGAAGATAATTAACTTGCCGGGTACAGCCACGAATCTCAATTTTTAATAATTGTTAATTTTTATGTATTCTGGGATTCGAGGCAGTCCCCTATTGCTGCCATTCTTTTTATAAGACCGGAAACTAAAATAATAACCTTCAAAATAACGTAAGCTGATAATAAAAAAGTTCGGCTGAACAAGGGGACTGGCTTGAATACTGCAATTACCAGCATACTTTCAATCATCAGCAAACACAGTATTCGTGCCTGTACCCGACTGTACACACAAACTTGCCGGGGACAGCCACGAATCCCAATTTTTTAGTAATTATTAATTTCATGTATTCTGGGATTCGAGGCAGTCCCCTATTGCTGCCATTCTTTTTTATAAGACCGGAAACTAAAATAATAAACCTTCAAAATTAAGTAAGCTGATAATAAAAAAGTTCGGCTGAAGAAGGGGACTGGCTTGAATACTGCAATTACCAGCAAACTTTCAATCATCAGCAAACACAGTATTCGTGCCTGTACCCGACAGTAACACAGACCAGCATTTTTATCCGCCAACCACATCCATCGCTATCTCTGCCCACTTCCATAATCTTTGCGGCTCGTATTTTACGGTGCTGATATCTTTCAGGATTAATTCTAATGGGGTGCCATGCTGGGCACAGATATCTACCGTTGTTTGCAGGTGATTGCGTACTTCTTTTTCATTAAAATCAAACCATGCCAACATGGCGGGATTCGGTTTGCGCGAGAAGACATAATCGCCTTTTATCTCAGCAGCACTAATTTCTTCGCTTGCCCAGGGACTGACAGAAATCTTTCTTACGTTGGGGATTTTCTTCACCTGTTTCATCTTCAAATCTAACGGGTCACAACAACCGTAATAGACCAGGCCAAATCTTTCAAATAGTGGCATGCACATATCAATTTCGAATTCCTCAAACATTGACGGCGACACCGTGGAAAACATCTGAGCCAGGCCGAACATCCAGATATCTTGCGTGCGCGGTTTAGCGGGATTAAACCCCGGGGCGGGTAATTCGTCTGTATATGCGCCTGTGCAATGAATCAGAGACTGGTGATGAACCAGCAAGCCTTGTTCTTCCAACTGGTCAAGCATGCCCATGTAACCGTTTACCATCCGTTTTGCCATTTCAGCCATATATTCCGGTCGATCAACCATGGTATACAAGGCATCCTCTACGCTCATCCACATGCTTATCGGATCCCATACTGATAAATATGGATCAAAACCAACCTCTGTGACATCAATAATTCCATCAAAAAGCTTATGGGCAAACTCAACACGACGATTTGTTTCCTGCTGGTTATGGGTAATAACAGGTGCTTTTATTTTATCAAGATCGGCATCTGTTTCAAACTGATTGGTATAGGCATGACCGACAACGCTATTAGTCGGGTCTGATACGACAATGTCTTCTTTAATGCCAAATCCAAATCCTGAATTTGATACTGCTTTGCCAACAGAAATGTATGGTTCCACCACCATATCAACCTGGAAATGTTTCCACTGGTACAGTTTCATCTTCATGTTATTTTCATAACCACGACACTCCGGGTCTTCGCACAATAACGTCAATTCATCATTGACATTCATCTCGTTCCAACATACCTGGTCAATCATCACCATTGGACGAACAGGTTTCTTGCCATTCAACTTGCGCCACATATCGCGTTTTTGCTCTTGAATGGGCAATGCGGCAATTTCTGCCACTTCTGCAGCTAAACGGGTAATAATATCCCGATCTTTAATACTCGGCATGATAATGCCTCCATTTAAAATTGACTTTCCAATACGAATAATCAGTTACCAACTGTCATAAACGCTGATAACTGATTATTAAACTTATCCGGGAATAATATGAAAATATTATTTTGACCGATAACATATTACTGCTTGATTCTGTGCATCTGCGGAGAGCATTATGGTCTCATCGTCAGATGTTTTTAAATCAGCAGCATCAATTACGCGTACGACGTAACCCCATTTCGCCGCATCTGGAATTAATTCCTCTAACCTATTAGGAGCATTTTCTAAAATTTGACTATCTAATAAGTTTTTGCCTTTTCCAGGATACAATGCCATGTAAAGGATATCCATCTCAACAAGTTCATTTAAGAAATGAGTACCGAGAGAAGCATCTGGTACAAGGCTGCCATGCATGGTAACAATCTCACATAAAACAGATATTGTCTTAATGTCATTAAACGACAGCGGGATTCCTAATGCTGGTGTGCTTGTTCCCCATCGACCAGGACCTAATAATACTATGGACCCATCTTCTTTCGGTGGAGTATCTCTGTTTATTTGTCCAATTAACTTCGCAATTGCGTAACGGTCGCGTTCAACTAACTGACCGTAAATTGCGGGGACGATATAAATTATACGAGATACTTTTTCTAATCGACTATGACCGATTACCGCGCCATGTGCCTCTACAATTTTATGTTCATCATCTACATTAGGCGCAGGTTCATAGGTGGTATCGCCGCTGATAGCAGGCATAGGACGGCATTGTACGAGATTTATATTGTATTTTCCCGGTGTAAAGAAATTCACCGTGAACTCGATATCAACAGGTGATGAGTAAGCACCTTCCAACGCTTTCAATATTTCACGCATATCCCTGACAAAGTCAGTATTTGATAATAGATTATTGAAAGTTAATACACGATTTGTGTGTGTATCCAGCCCGGTATCTCTCTCATCGATATCAGCAAAAATCTCTACCGGTACGCCGGGACTTTCTGCTATAACATCCGGGAAATAACTGGAAACTAATTGGTTGGCTGTCAAGTCAAGATAATCAACGCGGCGTTGAGCATATTGCCGTACTTCATCAAAGTTGCTTTCTGGTCGGCGTTGCGGCGCGTTTAGCGCTACTATGCGGGTGTAATCATCGTCCGACCTGTCAACGGCGCGGGTACCCAGTCCAAATACCAGCCTTAATACACCTGCTGACGGATCAATATATTCGCTCCAGGCATACGGGTTGAATGAGAAACCGACACCGGCAGCCTGTGGGAAAAAGTTATTGCCATATTTCGCGCCGGATACGCGCATAACCAGCAATGCCATCTGTTCGTCAGAATCCAGCAATCCACGGCGTTCGCGATAGCGCAATGCTTCTTCGCTCATGGTGCTGGCGTAAATAGTGCGCACGGCAGCCAGGAAGTCTTCTAACCGGCGTTCTTTCGGTCCCTGGTTAGCACAGAATACACTTACATATTTCCCGGCAAATGAATTGCCAAAGTTATCTTCCAACAGCGAGCTGGAGCGTACTATAATCGGTGATTGTCCGAAATATTCCAGCATTTCTTCAAATTGTTTCATGATATATGACGGAAATGCGCCTGCTAAAATGCGTTGACGCGCCAGACCGGCATCATCCATAAATGTTTCCGGGTTACGCTGTTTTTGCCGCATCCACCATACGCCATTGCGTACCAGGAAAGTATAGAAAACATCTGACCCGATATAAAATGAATCGTGCGGTTCAAGAGTATTAGCTAATTCCGGGTTTTGATTGCGGACGATAGCGCGTGCCAGCAACATACCAATAGTTTTACCACCGATAAGACCAGTTCCTACTAATCTTTTTCGCACATCCAGAATATCCTGTAATTTCAGATAGCGACACAACAGCGTCAGCATTCCTTCATCACGGGAAATAATCATTCGTATCAAACGATGATATAGTTCATCACTGGAGTCACTGC
Source organism: Armatimonadota bacterium (assembly GCA_044344305.1). Lineage (GTDB taxonomy): Bacteria > Armatimonadota > Hebobacteria > CAIYQO01 > CAIYQO01 > JBAXQQ01. The sequence goes on along the minus strand of JBIJDE010000074.1, from coordinate 3,236 downwards.
AGGAACATGGTTCACCTTCGGCAACTTCACGCCCTCTGATAAATGTGCGTTCCCATGACCCCTGGGTGATATCAGAATCTAATCCAGCCCATGACTGCGTCTGAATTTCAGAAATAACAGCACTTGCAGTTACCGGAACAAAATTATCATGGTCCCAGACATGCAACATATCCATGGTCGGTGAATATCGATGTTGTACTTTTAATGGACGAACATAAATCAAGTCATTATGACGGTAAATATCAAGGAATAATTGGGTTGTTTTTAAGATTGGGTTTGTAGCGTGTGATGAATGCTCATTTCGTAATAAACCAAAATATGTTACTGTCTCAAGGTCATATAAATATGGGCAGGTTAACATGAAGAAATTGCCCAACATCTGGTCAGAATACCAATCGACCAATAAATCAGATAAACAATCGAAAACGTAATAAGCACCATGACCAGCTTCTTCGATAATACGATGTACTTCAGCAATGAAGTTCTCGAATCCATCCTCAGGATGCAATACGTGAATTTCTGCTCCAAAATCTGCAGAGACTAAAGGCTCGTGACTTGCAAATCGAAAATAAACCAGCTTTCGACCTTTTTTACGTGCCGCTTCACAGAATGGCTTAACAAAAAACAGATAATCCTCGATGGCGTCCATACGCCATACAATATTATCGCCGGCAATTAAACCCTTTAGTACACGATCCAGACCCGGTAAACCACTTGTTAAATAAGTATTCGTGTTAGACATCTTCTCCCCCAAACATGCACCCACTTAGCCTGACCTGACATAACAGTTGCGCATATCAATGCCATATTATCCATATCGGCAATGTGATTGTCAACCCATTTTAGCGATATTTTCAATGTCAACTAAATTTAAAACTGATTTTAAAACTCAACACCGAACTAAAATAACATAATTCAGGACTTTCTCATTTTAATATATTGTAGGGGCAATCCCTTGTGGTTGCCCGGTATTAACAAAATACAAGGAGACTGAATTAAACCGTTCAATAACCAACATATCCCAAACATCCTACTCAAAAATCGCAAACTAAACGCCTTTACCCATATACAGATTTTATCAATGCAATTTTGACCACGGATGGGGTCAGATATTTGTAGCATTGAAACTAAAATCAACGAATCGACCCCAGCACGTGTCGGATATTCCTGTATTTTACAATTTACCTTTTTATTTCCAACCCACTTCGGGGTAATAATTTTAGCGGTATGGTTTTGCTTAGTTTTCGCCAAATTACCTTTTTCCTCATACTGGCTTTTAAATAAGTATTTTGTTATAATCCAGATGTAATAAGGATTTTTATAGTCAGTTAGCAATCAAATTTAAACAAAAAAGTCATAATTGCAAATTTTATAAAAGTCACTGATCTTGTCGAAGTGATCCTGACTGAAAACCGGAAACTGAAAACTTGTCCAATTCATTTGGGTTAGGGATCTAAATGTTAACACCATATCATTGCAAATATTTAACGCATAACTTAACCAGAAAGAGCGTAGATAGTTCAGTCCGGCTGTCTATCTCTTTATTTAACACCTCAGTTGATCTTAATCTGCATCAGATAGAAGTTGCATTAGATGAGCAGCATGTCATTCAGCAGAAATTACAATCACTCGGAAAACAGCAGCATCTTCAACATCAGGAAATATTCAAGGTTGAAGACGAAAGGATATAAGGATGGAGATTGTACAGTCATTTACAGAAATTAAAATATTAATTGATAAGGCGCGAAATGATGCTTTAAAAAGCGTTAATACCGAACTGATCAAATTGTATTGGAATATAGGTCTATTTATCAGCCAAAAACTGGCAGATTCGGTGTGGGGTGATAAAACTATAGCCCAACTTGCTGATTATCTGCAACAGCAGGGAGCAGAATACAAAGGATTTAACCGCAGAAATCTGTACCGAATGAAACAGTTTTATGATGCATATCCGCAGACTGCAATTGTGTCAGCACTGCTGACACAATTAAGCTGGACTAACCATTTACTGATTTTATCAAAGACCAGAACGGCAGAAGAGCGTCTTTTTTATCTTGCTTTGGCAAAAAAAGAGAAATATTCCTCAAGAGAACTGGAACGGCAGATGGATGCGGCAGTATATGAACGAACCATGCTTTCCAATGCTAATACCATTAAAACAATTGCTGTTCAACAGAAAACTGATAATATTTTCAAGGATAGTTATGTGTTTGAATTTTTGGGATTACCAGAAGATCACAGTGAAAGCGATTTGCAAAAAGCACTGATTAAAAACCTGAAAATATTCATCCTTGAATTGGGCAAAGATTTTCTTTTTATTGGTGAAGAATACAAATTACAGGTTGGGATGCATGATTATTTTATAGACCTGTTGTTCTTTCACCGTGAATTGCAGTGTCTTGTCGCGTTTGAATTAAAGATCACTGATTTTATGCCAGAATATTTAGGTAAAATTAATTTTTATCTGGAAGCACTGGACCGTGATGTTAAAAAACCACATGAGAACTCCAGCATTGGCATTCTGCTGTGCAAGGGGAAAGATAATGAAGTGGTTGAATACGCATTAAACCGCTCTTTATCACCGGCAATGATAGCGGATTACACATTGAAATTACCTGACAAAACAGCACTCCGGCAGAAATTACATGAACTATTTGAAAATACTATAGATAGCGAGTATAAAAATTACTTGCCGATTAATGAAAAAACAGAGGTGAATGATGGCAAATAAATCTAATATAGCAAAGACAACTAAAAAAGCAATTTCACAAATTGACGCAAAGATGAGTCGAGGGATAGATAGGATATGATTGAACTGACTTTTTACAGTAATTTGCTGAACGACATTAAGCAGCGTATACGGCAAGCGCAAACAAAAGCGATACTTTCCGCCAATTCGGAACTGATTGCCATGTATTGGGATATCGGTAAAATGCTTGTGGAGAAACAAAAGGCGGCTGGTTGGGGTGCTGCGGTAATTCCCAGGCTTTCGAAAGATATCCACAATGAATTACCCGAGATCAAAGGGTTTTCAGAACGGAATATTGGTAGAATGATCGCTTTTTATCGAGAGTATCCGGCCTCCCAGGCAATTTTGCCACAGGCTGTGGCAAAATTGCCTGAGAAAACCATACTTGCAGGTATTCCCTGGGGTCATCATTGCTTGTTGATAGAAAAAATCAAGGATATACAGGTTCGATTCTGGTACATGGAGCAGACTGCAACAAACGGCTGGA
>JBIJDE010000475.1:0-4094 GCA_044344305.1 Armatimonadota bacterium | reverse complement strand
ACTTGCCGGGTACAGCCACGAATCCAAAATTTTAGTGATTGTTAATTTTTATCTATGTTGGGATTCGAGGCAGTCCCCTACTGCTCAAAATCAAGTAAGCTGAAAATAAAAAAGTTCGGCTGTGAAAGGGGACGCCTTAAATGCGGAAAAGTTAAATCTGTTATAAGTCATAGTGGTGGTTCGCATTAGTGGCTGTACCCGATAGGTGCTTTTTGACATGATTAACATGATTGTCATGATTAAAATTACTAAGCCAGCCCCAGCGGGGCGACATGTAAAATATGCGTAATTGCAAATTTAAACGCAAATCATCTTTTTTGCCTTCGCCACTAAATTTGTTACCGGGGAGCAGGCTGGAAGCCTGCGGTCCCAGTGTTTGGACCGCGGGCATCTTGCCTGCCAATAACTTGCCGGGGACTGGCTTTTATTCGGAAATTTCAGACCTGTTTTTATTTCCAGTGGTAGTCCGAATAATTGCCTGTACCCAATAGGTCATACAACAGTTATAACTGTAAAACAATGGTAAAAATTAAAGTTTTACAGTTATAATTGTAACTTTTTACCTGCTTGACACCAGAAAACAAAAACAAAAAGGGTGAAGAGATTTCTCTCTTCACCCATCACTTTGCTATTTGCTCTTTTCGTTTATTTTTTGCCGTCAATCGGGTACATCATCAGTTCTATCAGCTCTTTGCTGTCGGGGTCTTTGCTGGTTTTAGTACCGGTTGCATTGGTGAATACTGTTGCTTTGGTTTTTGGTTCTATTCTGAATGTTCGGTCTAATTTATTTCCGGCGGCATCTTCTGCTTGTACCTGTACGGTATGATTTCCTTTGGGGAGTTTTTCTACCGGACCATTCGGGGTGGTTAACAGGATATTTACTCTTTTACTGCCGAATGAGCTGAAATCGGGGGTGATTGCTACCCATGGCAAATTATCTATGCGGAATCGGCCACCGATGATTGGGCTGGTTTTGTCTTCTACTATCATGCGTTCAATCATTTTCCAACCGATGATCTGGTCAGGGATGGCGACGATTTCTGGTGCTGTGTTATCAATGATGAACTCGCCGGTGATATATTCGCCATTTTTCGGGTCAGTTGGACGGGCGTATTTATCTGTTGCTACAACTTTTAATCTATATTTGCCATCTCCCACTGATTTTGAGTTCCATGTTGCTTCTGTGACGGTCAGCTCAGTAGCTTTCAGCTCTTCAACTTTTTCATCTATAATAGGTTTATCTTTTTTAGATGTTTTCTTTTTCGGCATTTCTTCGTCAGCCATTGGCATCCCTTTATCGCTGGTGTCAGCGGTAAGTCCTTCGGTTAACTGTTTCCATGTTTTACCGTCGTCTTTTGAGATGTATAGGCAATAAATTAACTCGTCTCCGTCAGTATCGATACCCATCCATTTCAACTTGATTTCACCATTCAGGTATTCGCCGGTACGTGGAGTTGCCAGTTTGACCGCAGGCGCGCTATTAGTTGGGGTATAGTACAATTTCAGGAAATCTAATACTGGGCTGGTTTTATCTGCGCTGTTGAGTGTAATACGGAATTGTGCATATAACGATGGATTGCTGTCAACTACCATTGATTTCAGGTCGATGTTGGACCAGGTGGACCAGGTTAAATCAGGTGTCGCTGTGCGGCCGGTACGACTCTCAATCTTTACAGACTGACCATCTGCGGAGCGAATATGTGCATCAAATTGTCCCCAGGTTGCTACCGATGGTGAAGTCAGCACTGCGGAGTTAAATGAACCGGTAGCGCGCGGCTGGATTTGCAATATTTGTCCAGGCATCGCGGCGGCGGCAAGAAGTTTTCCATCGGTGCCGATGGCAAGAGCGTTAACCATCACTGATTCGCTACCCAATACTTCATTTTCATTTATTCCGGTGCGTTCATCGCTACGGGCGTATATTACTGATACTTCCGGTTCACTGGAAGCCGGGTTTGCTATTTTATATATTCCACCAGCTGGTCCAGTAGCAGCATACAAATCGCCATCCAGCATTTTTAATGCCAGGACATGACGGTTAATTCCGCTCATACCGCGCATGATGATGGTCTGTGCGCCATCAGGGGTAATTTTATTAACACGACAGGAACCGGCCATACCGGCATAAACATTGCCTCTCGCGTCTACGGCCAGGCTGGAGATAGTACCTTTGCAGTTAGCAATGGCGGTCACGGCATCGTTAGTATCTAATTTATAGATTTTACCCTGCGGTGCGGTAGCCATGTATAAATTGCCATCTGAACCGGTTGCAAGCGCGTAAATGTGGCTGTCGGGTAATTGGCATATTAATACGATGTCGCCATCATTTTCCAGTAAATAAATCGAGCCATTATTGCTGGCTGCATATATTTTGTTCTTGACAGTTATTGCGATGTCCCATACCGGTGAAGGTAATTCCCACTTACTTTTAACAGTTCCGTTTGCGGAAATTTGCCTTACGATATTATCTGGCCAGGTTGAGAATATGATATTACCAGCGGCATCATTTGTTATCGCGGTGATCGCTTTAACTTGCGGCATATCTTCTTTGGGGAAAATAGTTTCGCCGGCACCTTCCTTATTCACTTTAACAAGGTTGTTGTTTCTCCAACCGCCGACGAATATTCCGTCTGCAGTTGCGGCCATGCGCCACGGCATCATTTCGCCGGTATTGAATAATTGTCGCATACCGGGTGATAACATCAGCGCGCCTTTTGATGTAACGCTGGTGCCGAAATGGTCGCCGCGCAAGAAATCTGCTGCAGACGTTAAACCCCATGATGGACGTTTATGAGTTAACAATACGCCATCTTTAACATTTTCTGTGTTACCACCGGGGATATCATCATCAATCATACCAGGCGTAGGTTTGCCGGTTTTTTTAGACGTTGATGGTGAATTATCTGCTGATGGTTTATCTGGGGTAGCGTCAATTTCTATTGCGTTGTCATCCATTGCACTTGCAGATAATGGTCGCGCTGGAACAAATGCACCTTTGCGGTATCTTGGCATATTGAATGGTGAACGTACTGACGGCAATGATGTTGAAAGAGCATTAACAAATCTTTTGTATGCATCTTTGTGCTGTGCTGTCATCCATACCTGTGTTGAGTAATAATCTTCTTCATTATCTGCATTTGGCGGTGTACGTCTGCCTTCATTATTTTCCGGGGCAGCTATAGAGCTACTGAGCAGTGGAGACATTACTGAGATATCGCCACGATTGCGGCCATTATTAACGATGCTCTTTTGGATAATGGTAAGCGGTATAATTGAACCACCGGCAAGAATATATTTGGATTCTTCTGTTTTAACATACAGGGTAGGAACAGCATCACCCATCATCATTGCGACGCCATCATCACCCTTACTGGATTCATTTGGCTGGTTTTGGTTTCTGTTTCCGCTTTTTTTATTCTGTTGTGGTATCATGCCTGTACCATTGTCGGTAATCATTAAGGTTTCCAGCAATGGAATTGGCAAGTCGCGAATATATTCGCCGGCGTGCGGGTAGCTTAATGTAGGATATAATGCCGCTGCGACAAGTGAGTTTGGTGCAATACTGCCGGACTGTAACCAACGTACTATACCGGAGATTCCTTCGTCAGGCACTGCTGGGGCTACAGTAAGCGGCTTAAACATTGATCCATGCGAGCCGCCTGCGATGGCAACAAGCATTTCATTATCAATTGTGTTATTGGGGATTTTAACTGAGATAGTGGTATTTTCTGTTGGTTTGCCGTATGGGCGAATCTTTACATCAAAGTTTACGGTATCGCCGGGCTTTACCACTAAACGGTCTGGGATTACTGATTCAATAATAGCTATATTGCGTTCCGGATTATAACTGAGGTTCAGGTATAAACGGTTAATTTTTACAGGTTCATATGGATTGTTAATCAACGCATCGGAAAGACGCATGAAATCACCCATTGGCATACCGCCACCAGCGGCAGGTGAAGCCACCATGTGTTGGCGCAGATTGCCTAACTTATCGGTCATAAAGACGGTATCGGCGGTATAAGTGCCTTCATCTGTCTGTAGATTGCCTAATTGAGCGGCACCACCAAGCATCATCCAGGAGTACAGGATGA
>JBIJDE010000607.1:0-2928 GCA_044344305.1 Armatimonadota bacterium | reverse complement strand
GTAGATGAAGTTGCAGCGAAATTAAATCTCACTGTTGAATCAATTAATGAAGTCTTAGCGGCTAAAAAACTTAATAAAATTGTATCACTAACAGCACCACAACACCCGGATGATGATAATGGGTTGTTAGTCATTGACTCTTCTAAAATACGTTCTGCCCAATACAAAACTTTACGGTTGCCTATTGAAGACAGAATAGTGATGGAAGAAGCAATAAATAAGTTGAAATTACTTGAGCAACGCGTTGTTAAACTATTCTTCTTTGGCGACATGAACCAGACTGAAATCGCAAAAAAGTTAGGCATTTCTACAAATTACACATCATATCTTTTGCATCGTTCAATTGATAAGTTGAAAAATGATTTAACTGAAAAACCAGAATCACCTATTCCTACTGAAGAAGCAGTTAAAATATCAGCTATTAATGTATATGACCGCATAACAGGTTTGTATTCAGAAAATTATATTCGATTACGTATAAAAGAAGAAATTGAACGTCATGAACGACAACCGCGAGTATTCAGCCTGGTGATGATATCCGCTGAAAATTTACCGGAAAATCATATTAATAGAAACAACACCTTAAAGTCAATAACAACCTATCTAACCCGTAGTGTTCGTACTTACGACTTGTTAACCTCGATTGGAGATGGCAAATTTCTGCTGTTAATGCCGCAACCACGCCGGGAAGCCGCAATTTTCAGTGATAGAATCGCCAAGGGTGTAAAAGAAAAAGAATGGGAAACCCCCATCGTAATTAAAATCAGCATCGCCGCTTTCCCTAATGACGCTAAAACAACTGAAGATTTGATAAATATAGTAACAAAATGATGGTTGAATTACGAATTACGATTTTATTTACATCGATTGGCAGGATGGGTAGGATATTTGCTTCGCAAAAATAAAAATCATGTGAATCTTGTCAAAAAATCAAATCCAATATCATTTAATCATATGAAATCATTCTAATCTGTGGTTCAGATGGTAAATTGTCTACTCTTTACTATTTACTCTTTTCAACTTGTTTTGCCATTTACAAGCAAGACAACGATGATTTTCGCAATGGGTGCAAACGGCAAATATAATCTCCATACCTGCTATAACGCCAATTGCGATAAATGCTATTAACATATTAATATGCGGATACAGCCAATAAATTGGAAACACAAAAACAATACCGGCAGAAATCATCATCCCTAAATAATCACTGATACTATACGGAGCAGGAACTCGTTTTGGTAGATAATCAGCAGTTTTACCTATTATATAATGGCTACAATTATTTTCACGGCAAACGCATTTTGCGCAATAGAAATAAGCTACACCAACAGTTGAAAGTAAGTTCAGTATTATATATCCAGCAACAGCAAGCCAATTTTTATCTACAGCAATTGCAATAATACCGATAATCACCATTGCTGAAAACAATACCATGCTTATTAATCCATGATGCTTGTAAGTCATTTTAAATTACCTCCATTTAATGATTTAAAAGTGTTACTCTGAATAAGCATATTTTCACATTCATTTGCAGACAATGGTTTACTGAAGAAATAACCTTGATAATCGTCACAACCCTGATTATACAATGCGTTATATTGTTCTTTAGTCTCAACACATTCAGCAATCAAACTCATTCCCATTTGATGCCCCAATGTTGTAATTGCCTGTATAATTGCAAGATTTCTTTTATCTTCAATAATATCTTTCACAAAAGCATGGTCAATTTTCAATGTATCTATAGGCATTTGTTTTAAATATCCGAATGAGCAATATCCCATTCCAAAATCATCTATAGCTATTTTAACTCCTAAATTGTGTAATCTATTCATCAAATGTATTGCATATTTAGTATCAGTCATAGCAGTATGTTCAGTAATTTCTAATTCTAAAAGTCTTGAAGGCAATCTTGTTTCCATTAAAATATCATTAACTTTATCTATGATAGATTCATGCTCAAATTGTCGTGGTGATAGATTGACAGCGATAGAAAAATCGTCGCAACCGGATTCTCGCCATTTCTGTACTTGTTTACATGCGCTTTCCAGTACCCATTCGCCTATAGGTGTAATTAATCCCGTTTCTTCTGCTACTGGCAAAAATTGCATTGGTGACATCATACCTAATTCTGGATGATTCCATCGCACCAATGCCTCTAAACCTTTAATTTTACCATTATGAAAATCAACTTGGGGTTGATAATATACCTCTAACTCAGAATTAGTTAAGGCATGACGCAGTTCTATTTCAGTATTACGTTTTTCTTTTACAATGGTATACAACTCCTGAGAGTATAATGAATACCGATTGCGTCCTTGGGATTTAGCGCGATACATGGCAAGGTCTGCATTTTTCATTAATTCATCAACATTGTTACCATCATCAGGTGCTAAGGTAATACCAACACTACCAGAAATAAATATGCTATGCCCATCAATCTCGAATGGTTTTTGCAAAGTATGGACAACCCTCTCCGCTGTAGCGACGGCATGTGTAGGCGTTATTAAGTCGGTAATTAAAAATACAAATTCATCACCGCCCATTCTTCCTACCGTATCATTATCACGAATACATGCCTTCAAACGCTTCCCTACTTCTGTTAATAATATATCTCCTATATTATGCCCCAGCGTATCATTTACTTCTTTAAATCTATCCAGGTCAACAAACATCACTGCCAAATTGCCACCTTGTCTTTGTATTCGCGACAACGAATTTGTCAACCTGTCAGTAAACAGAAAACGATTCGCCAATCCAGTTAATTCATCATAAAAGGCCAGGAAATTCAACCGATCTTCATAAGATTTGCGTTCAGTTATATCAGAAAATAAAACTGCTATTTGACCACTGCGAGGAATATATACAGTGACTTGAAATGTTTTATTTATATTTGGACTTAAATAATCAAATTTCAACGGGGTACCAGTT
>JBIJDE010000473.1:0-4111 GCA_044344305.1 Armatimonadota bacterium | reverse complement strand
CAATTCCCAGATTATTAAAAGTAATCTATGGTTTGATAATTATACACTAAATTATCGTGTTGAATGTTGTTTTGTATTAAATGCGAGTGAAATTATTTTTGTTATTTATTCAACATATCCTGGAAACGCCAATCTCCTGATTGGCCGATTACCAGATAAATAACTACAGGAAGAAAATCCCTGTCATTTTTTCCCCATTAAATAGATTTAAAATAAAAAATGATTAATATAACAATTAATGTGATATAATATAATATGCCAAGGTGCTGAATTGTAATCTTGTTTTCTCTGGCAAAGAATCTTCATACCTTTCAACCCCCATGACTATACAACACAAGGATGATTGTGGCGCGAGCCTGAAAGGTAAAAATCAAATGAAAGCATTGCTTATCTACCCCGAATGTACGGAAACTTTTTGGAGCTTCAAATACGCTTTGAAGTTTATCTCACGAAAAGCAGCATATCCTCCACTGGGATTGCTTACTGTTGCCTCGATGTTGCCTCCTGAATGGGAACTGCAGTTAGTCGACATGAATGTTACTGAACTACGCGATGAATCGTTGGTGTGGGCGGATATAGTATGCATCAGTGCCATGTCAATCCAACAAAAATCAACAGAAGATGTTATCAAACGCTGTAAAATGTATAACTTGAAAATTGTTGCCGGCGGTCCATTGTTCACTGTGAATGCTGCCGAATTTGATAGTGTCGATTACATGGTACTCGATGAAGCGGAAGTCACTCTCCATGAATTCCTTGATGATCTCGCTACCGGTATCCCGAAACACATTTACACTACGGCAATCCGTGCTGATTTAACAGCAACCCCTGCACCTCGATGGGATTTAATTAACGTTAAAAACTACTCCGCCATGAATATCCAGCTTTCTCGTGGATGCCCGTATGATTGCGAGTTTTGCAATATAACCTCTTTATTTGGCAGAGTGCCCCGTATGAAAACGACTATACAAATGATAACGGAATTAGACCATATATATCAGATGGGTTGGCGCGGGGGCGTCTTTTTTGTTGACGACAATTTTATCGGGCAAAAAAGCCGGGTAAAAAATGAAGTGCTGCCGACATTAATGAGATGGATGGAAGCGCATAAATATCCATTTTATTTCAACACCCAGATTTCCATCAACGTAGTAGATGACCCGGAATTGATGGATTTGATGTCGCGGGCAGGCTTTACCGCGGTATTCATTGGCATAGAAACTCCCAACGAAACCAGTCTTACCGAATGTAATAAAATCACTAATCGCAACCGTGACCTGTTAAGGAATATCCACACTATCCAACAAGCCGGTTTGCAGGTACAGGCCGGATTCATCGTTGGATTTGACAATGACCCACTATCTATCTTTGAACAACTAACCACCTTCATCCAAAGCAGCGGCATTGTCACCGCCATGGTCGGTCTGTTAAGCGCACTAAACGGCACCAGATTATACAAACGTCTGGAAAATGAAGACAGACTGGTGCATAACGCCACCGGCGACAACACCGACTACACATTAAATTTCGTGCCAAAGATGAACCCGGAAACATTGCTTACCGGATACCAGCAAATTATCGAGTCAATTTACCAACCCACTAACTTTTACACTCGATTAAAAACATTCCTGCGAGAATATCACCCGCATAACAAGTATAAACCCCCATTCAATTTTGAGGTTGTATATACTCTATTAAAAACAATGATCTCACTGGGGATAATTGAGAAAGAGCGCACATATTACTGGCGACTTTTCTTCTGGACCCTGTTCCACCGCATCAAACTATTCCCACTGGCAATAGTAATGTCAGCCTACGGCTTCCACTTCCGCAAGTCGTTTGAGCAACATTTAGCGGTACAAACAGCTAAATAGAAGAGAGAAGAGAAAAAACGTGGCGTCACCGTCCCGGTGACGCAAATTCGTAATTCGTAATTCGTAATTCGTAATTCGTAATTCGTAATTTCCTCTATTCTCTCTTCATTTAACCTTTTCTTAACCATCCTTTAACCTTTTCTTGAATTTCTCCCTTGTTTTAGCGGGAATATATATATATGATGATGTCAGATGTCATTATAAAGGAATTGCTTTTGGGAACTGGCCACCCAATGTTTCATTTTTTTATTCTATTTATTTGTGGATGGCACAGTTCCCGAAAGCACCCCGCTATTATTTATGGTTTAAACTGTTTATAATGGAAACACAGCAAAGGAGAATGATTATGAGAACACAAAAAGCTGGCATCACCTTCATCGAGATTTTGATGATAATTGTTATGATCGTCTTTGTAGCGGCGATCCTGTTTCCGATTATTGCAAAGTACAAAGCACGTCATCATCGTCATAGTCAATGCACATCCAACCTTCGGCAATTGGCAATGGCGGTTACTATGTATTCACAGGATACAAAATACCGTTTACCTGGTCTTTATAAACGCCAGGCAGATGGTACCGTTTCCACCACATATACCGGTTGGGCTGGCGATGTCATCACATATGTTAAAGGCGGAACCGATGTCACCACACCAACTGAAATGATGATTTGTGATGAACTACCTAAAAGCTATAAAAAACAGTCTATATCATACGGTTATAACGCCTGCTTGTTGAATGCTGATGGTACCGGTATTAATGAAAGTAATATTAAACAGCCAACCCAGGTAGGTGTTCTTTGCGATGCCACCCCGGGGATTCCTTTCCCAGCAATTATGGCAAATGAAAAAGGAGTCACCTATGGCGGTGGCGGGATAATTGGCGGGTATTCACTGATTTTCAGTGATAAGCCAGGCGCGGAACAATTGGGTTCGAAATTGGCAGTTTTACCGGAAGCCCGTCACATGGGTTCTGTAGTAGTCGGTTATGCTGATGGTCACGCTCAATGGTCACCAGATTATGTTCCCAATGATTCTCTTGGTGGAGTAACCAGGGCATTTTACAGGTGTACCGCCCTTGGCCTGGTTGATAATCCTGCCGCCGGGTTGGGTGGCGCGGTTGACAATCCGTTTGGCATCGTCCCCACTAATACAGTGAAATCATACACCATCATCGGCGGCGACCCGGTGACTCGACCGATAATCAAGGCTGCCTGCGAAGTCGCTAAAAAGATGATGCCCGGATTTAATTATAAAAATGCCGGATTCACTGGTTCATTATCGGCAAAAAAACGCCCATCAGATTACCTGGAAGGTGTTGCCGCCATTGGTGCACCGCCGGTAAAAGTGGGCGGTCAAAGCAACTGCGTACAAATTGGTGTCGATGCGATGGTGGTGGTGGTCAATAAGAATTGCAGCATAAAGATAAACTCTATTGACCTGACCCGAGCTACATTTTCCCATCCAGGTGGTTCAGGCAAATGGCGGCAAATAACAATTAAAGATTTGCAGACGATCATCTCCTCCAATGGGTATGAATTTGCGGATCGTTCGGTATCCGGTTTAACCAAAGAAACTCACGACTGGCAGTTATATATCCAGGAAAAAACCGATGCAACACGCAAGTTAATTGCGGAAACGACTGCGACTTTTACTACACCCGGCGGGTTTGGAGCATATTACAGAGACGGGGGATATATCGGGCAAACAGCTTATAAATTTAGGAATCTACCGACTAAACAATCCGATGACTCAGATACATTTAGGGGTACATATTGTGAGGATGATATTGATATTGTAGATGTGGTTGCAAACGACACCCTGGGGATTGGCATTGTATCCGCGGCATGTGCCGACACGAAAAAGATAGACATTCTCGCCATCAATTTCGGCTCCCCGGCAACAACCGCCACCTTCCCAACATCAGTCGCCAGCCCAAATCCGGGTGTTTACCCGCCGACCTGCACCTGGCCATTCCGCCGCAATCTGTATGCATATTATACAACCGGCAAAACCAGCGAAAAGGTCGCCAACCTCTCCTTTAAAACCTACAAAACCACCTTTCAAAACGGGCCATTATATAAGACATCGTTTTGGAAATGAGTTATAAATTAGTAAAGGTGTTAAGTTTTCAGTTTTCAGTTTTCAGGTATGCCTTGTAAAGGAACTTTCGTTAGTAATCCCAAGTTTTAGTCTCATGTTTATACACATTTTGTAAATAAACATTTAGAAATGGTGCATA
>JBIJDE010000472.1:0-4118 GCA_044344305.1 Armatimonadota bacterium | reverse complement strand
CAAACAATCAGGCGCGGCACACAAATAACTATCATAACTCCCCTCCTTGCCAAGGAGGGGGTAGGGGGTGGTTTGGTTGATTATATAATTTTATAGGTTTTGCAAGAGCCTTTTCAATACAATTTTTAATTTTAAACTATTAACTTTTAATTTTTAATTATATTGCGACAGCTTCTTCAGCCATGGCTTGAATATTTGCCGGCGGGACATTTGCTAAAATAGCTTCGTGACTTGGGCTGATGATTAAACCTGGACCGAGTAGGCGTTTCAGTCTGCGGACATCTTCGCGTATTTCGTCTGGTGTGCCATGAACCAGCAGGTATTGTGTATCTACACCGCCAAGGAATGCTATTCGTCCTTTATAGTTGTTAGCGAGGTCTTCTGCACTCATATTTGCTGCAAGTGCCTGAAGTGGGTGCAAGCAATTTACGCCGGAGTCGATAAGTCTGTCGATTACCTTCGATATTGCCCCGCATGAATGGAGAATGACCTGGTAACCGAAGGAATGTCCCTGGGCGGTAAAACGTTTAAACCATGGTAGGATGAATTCGTCGAACTGTTCCGGACCGCAAATCAGATCAAGTTGTGTACCAAAATCATTGCCGAAGAAATAACCATCAACCAGATTGCCGGCAGCAGTGAAGAATCTATCATTTGCAGCATAATAAAATTCACAAACTTTATCAGTTGCCGCCTGAATAACTTCCGGGTGGGTATACATTTTAATAAAATATTCTTCCATCCCAAACAAGTCTGCCATGTTGTGGTAAAAACATGTCCAGAAACCACTCATCCGATAGACATCACCGGCATTTCTAAGGTCGTTAAGACATGAATCAAAGTTTAAATAATCCGGGTTTGGCCATGGGAATGCTTCGATTTCTTCGATAGTTTCGCAATGTGCCAGTGGTGGTGCGGAATGTTTATCTCTATCCAAGCCCGCATCAAAAAGCGCAAGTCCTTTTGGGTCTTGATAGACATCCGGGTAAAACTGCGGGCAAATCCAGCGACAGTCATCGCCTAATTTGATGCGCAGTTCTTCTTCGGTTTTGGTACCGAAATAGTTATGTATTCCAGCCCAACTTTCAAAATGTGGATTACCCATCCAAAATCCGCAACGGTCGGCAGGTTCACCGGCGATAATAGCTTTAATTCGTTCTCTACTATTCATTTTAATTTCCTTTATTGAAATAATTTATAGACAAGA
Organism: Armatimonadota bacterium; assembly: GCA_044344305.1. Lineage (GTDB taxonomy): Bacteria > Armatimonadota > Hebobacteria > CAIYQO01 > CAIYQO01 > JBAXQQ01. Next base: position 2,911 of record JBIJDE010000472.1, on the reverse strand, counting down.
CTTTCGGTTAATTACGATTTTTAGACATGATTAACATGATTAGCATGATTAATTCATAAAATTGCAAAGCAAAAAAATCTTGTAAATCATGTTAATCATGTCAAAAAATATTAAGTAAGGCTTGCCAGAATATCATCAATTTTAACAGTAGCACCGCAAACTTTATCATCTGCCGCTCCGTAATACAGTGTCAATGTGCCATCGCCATTATCAACAAGACCATTGTGGAATACTACGTTAGACATCATTCCCGCCATTTCGCATTCCGTTTCAGCGAATAAGAATGGTTTTTCGCTGCGGGCGATTACTTTCCATGGCTCATTAAGGTCAAGTAATACCGCGCCGGTGCAATATCTGGTGTTTTCATCTGACGCATGGTATAACTCCAGCCAACCTTTCTCAGTACGGATAGGTGCGGCACCACAACCGACGCGTTCGCTGTCCCACATACCTGGACGTGGGCCGATAACATGCTGATGATGTCCCCAATCCAGCAAGTTGTCTGACGACGCAAGCCACATTGATGGGGAACCCAGCATTTTCATGGATGGGCGATGAAAGGCATAATAACGTCCATTAACTTTCTCTGGGAAAATGGCGATATCTTTATTATCCGGTGCAAATATTATCCCCAGGCGCTCGAAAGTTACAAAATCTTTTGTACGTGCCAGTGATGTCAATACACCTAATAGCGAAATTGCGCTGTAGTTAATATAGTACCACCCATCAATCAGGGTAATGCGCGGGTCTTCAATGCCATAAGTTTCGTACCTGTTATCTGGTGCCATTGCTGGCTGTTCTGCAATGGTGAAGTTATTCCCATCAATACTTTCTGCCAGTCGCAGATGGCTGATGCTGGTAAGGTATAATAAACCTTTATAAGTAAATACCCGCGGGTCGTCCATTATTAAATCCGGGTCATCCAGTTTTATATACATCGACTCAATCTTTTTGGTATCTGGGTTCATGGTAGCCGTGGCAACATAGCCATCTTTTGGCATCGGACGTTCAGCAACACGGATAAGCAGTAGTGTCTTACAGTTATAGCGGGTTGCACCGGCGTTAAACGCACACATGACTTCAAAATCAGAACGTGATGGCTTAACCATTTCAGATGTGACGATAGGGTTATTATCAAAACGAGTAATCATAATGGAAATCTCCTTAATTATTGTACAAATATACCAGATTTAATGAGCGACAACAATATATATTTATTGATAACTACGAAATACACGAAAAGCACGAAATTAGAAATGTTATTATAAAAGTCATTTTTTCGTGCTTTTTCGTGTATTTCGTGGTTAAACATAATCTTAAATCGCAATTACCTTAACAGTTCTACCAGTCTTGGCCGCTTCTTCTGCGGCGAAAACTACGGCTACTGCCCTTGCGCCATCGATAAGCGAAGGGTAGGGGGTTCCACCGTTTCGCACTGCGTCATAAAAACTGCGCAGATTACCACAATTATCGCTTACGCCTTCAATTGTTACTGGTACTTTTGGCTCTTTTTTGCCATCAAGATGGGATGTTTGCAACCACATTTTAGTACCTTCATCAAAATATAACTCTTCACGATACAGGTTTGCTTTTGTTCCCAATATATCGAATTTATGACGATATGGAGTGACATGATAGGCATTTAGAGTGCCAATTAAACCTGATACAAATCGCAGATTGCAAATTGCCGCGTCGGCGGTGCCGGTGGTATGCACGTCATAACGCATCATACAACCAACCTCGGCAATTGGTCCAAAGTAATACATTAATTCATGTAGCGCATGCACACCGCATTGAAACAACATGCCCCCGGGGTTTTTATCCGGGTCGCCACGCCAATCGCCTGGCTTAATATGCAGTCCGCCATTGTGGGCAGTGGTTTTTTCAATAGCGGCAATGGTCCCTAATTCGCCTGCTTCAATCAGCTTTTTAATAGTACCTGATACCGCATCGTGGGAATGGTCATTATGTCCAAGTCCGACTACCAGACCGGTTTTCTTTTGCATTTCAAGCAGCGCATTAACTTCATCCATACTGGAGCATAACGGCTTTTCTACAAATACATGCAATCCACGTTCCATAGCGGCCAATGCCTGTTCAGCGTGATACTTGCCGCCAGTTGAAATTATTAATGCTTCTACATCTGGTGTGGCGAGTAAATCGTCAAAACTTTCGGCTATTCTTGCGCCGTCATCGCGTTTACAGTTTTCCAGCGCATCTTTGTTGAAGTCATACGCAGCGACGATCTCAAACAAACCGGTTTCCCGCATTCGCTCGCGCCGATAACCGCCAAAACCACCGACACCAACCATTATAACCCGCATTTTCTTATTCATGATTTCTCCCTTTAGTGATTAGCTTTGTATTTATGATAAAATTGTACACCGGATTACAATGTTTTGGCAATGGTTATTTGCAGGAGTAACAGCACATTTTTTTGTAGACTTTTTTTACATCGATTAATAGGATTGGAAAGATAAAATTGTTTTACAGAATATTTTATTATAAACCCGAAAGGTGGCCAGAGCGTCTCACTCGGAAAAAGGAAGAAATGGGAGAAAATTTTATAATTACTTCTTTCATAATTAACGTCACCGAGACGGTAACGCCACATTTAAAAAAATCCGCGACCATAATGCTGATCGCGGATTTTTTTTAAGTGTATTCTCGTTGTTTAGAATCCAAGTAATTGTGATAGTCCTACTTTAAAGAAACGGGTGGGGGGAACTTCGAGAAGTTCAGAGTATTTTGATAATGAGCCCATTCCTTTAATCTGAAATGCTCCAATGGGGTCAGTTTTTCCAATGATTTCATCAGAAACGCCAAGTGCGCGGAGAACGCCAATTGCCATTATTGCATCGCCATAAGCATTCATGTGAACGCCGTCGCCGGTGATTCTTAATCCTGCAGG
>JBIJDE010000471.1:0-4119 GCA_044344305.1 Armatimonadota bacterium | reverse complement strand
TAGATCAAGCTAAAATTGCCATTTCTTCAAGAGATTATGCTGTTTTTGCTAATTCTATTGGGAAGATAGTATGGAGAGACGATTTTAATAGCATTAGGTTGTAGCTATTTAAGCATCCTTCGATTAAAAGTAATCATTTTTGCCATAATAAAATTGATAGGCATCATTATTACGGCAACAACAATAGTAGAGATGAAGTCATCTGTAATTAATTGATATTTACTATGGATTAAATAAAGAATAATCTGAGCAAAGAACATGTAAATGAATATATTTACAATAATAAATGTTAATATTTGCGCGGCAACGTTATCACAATTATCTTTGAAAGTGAACTTTTTATTTAATAAATAATTTGTTGATCCACCACCAATATTTGCGAATATAATAGATAATTCTGCTTTGATTCCTAATTTCTTAATCAGAATGAAGTTTATTATAGTATATGCTGAAAAGGCAAGTATTCCCACTATACCATATTTGAAAAATTGCCAGAATAACTTTTTTAAATTCATTTTTTCACTCTGGATGTTACTGATGTACGACGTGGCACAGTAGTACGTCGAATCTCTTCCATCTCTCGTAATGCGATCATCACATTCATAGCAGGTCTACCAGCACGAAGTTCTTGTGCCATTGCTTTAAAAGTTGCAGCACTATGATGAAAAAACTTTTTCAGTCCCGGGCATAAGTAGCTGTATAATTTATTGTCTCTACCTAAACGAAGTCTATGCTTTGGACAGTCTCCATTACAAAATAAAAGACAATCACATTTGCGACATTCAGGAGGTAAATTATCCGCTTTACCACGACCAAAAGATAATTGTTCGCGACTTTCTATCATTGTTTTTAACGTTGCTGCATCTGTGATGTTTCCGCGAAAGTATTCAGGATAGACGTAATGGTCGCATGCAAATAGGTCACCATTATGTTCAACCGCAAGTGCCATACCACAAGTTTGTGCATAAACACATACAGTTGCTGGTTGGCCCATCCAGCTACTTAATGTTGATTCAAACAATTGTATAAAAACTCTACCGACATCATTATGTGACCAATACTCGAAAATTTTACATAAAAACTCGCCATATTTGTCAGGGTCTACTGTGAATGGAGTAACTTGTCTGCTGCGGTGACCAGTTTTTTCGACTATTGGTATAAATTGTATGAAATCAATTCCTAATCCTGTTAGGAACCTGTAGACACGTAAAGGATGTTCAACGTTTGCTTTATTGACTGTTACCAATGCGTTAAAATCTACTTTATTTCGTTGCAGGGCATTAATAGCTGTCAATACTTTTGCATGACTTGGTTTTCCACCAGCGTCTTTTCGATAATAGTCATGCATTTCTATCGGTCCATCTATACTGACTCCTACAAGAAACTTGTTTTCATGGAAAAATGCCGCCCAATCATCATCTATAAGAGTAGCATTTGTTTGGATAGCATTGGATATTCGTAAACCAGGACGGGAATATTTTTTCTGAAAATCTAATGCACTTCGAAAAAAATCAATTCCCATCAATAATGGTTCGCCGCCTTGCCAGCCAAAAACAATATCTGGACCGGGATGTGATTGAATATATGCTGCAGTGATACGTTCTAATGTTTCAATATCCATTTTAGTTTTTTGATTTGGATAAAGATGAGATTTGTCCAGATAATAACAATAATCGCACGATAGGTTACATGCAGCACCTGTCGGCTTTATCATTAAATGGAATTGGCCATTAACTCGTGGGCTTATCTTATTTGGCATCGAGTGAATTCTATCAGGATTATCATAAGTATGTCCAGTATCAACGATATTTCGCACGATCGGCAGGTGTTAATGAGGTTGATATTTTATCTAAAATAGCTGTTTGCTCTGCTTTTAATATTTTACATGCTTCATTCCAATAATATGCACGTGTTGTTACTATTACTGCAGAAACTCTACTAACCTCTTTGTTCATTTCTTCGATTTTTGCTGCGGCAGGTTTATTATTTTTAATGTAATCTTGATATTTTTTCATAATATCTTCTAATTCTTTCTTTGCTTTAAATATAGAAATATCATATTTCTGTTGCAATTTAGATATTTTATCTTTTTGTAAATTTGATAATTTTAATTCATTAGATTTATCTAATAAAATTTGGGGAGATAATCCATCTTTCACTTGTGAAATTGAATTTACCGTTCGTGTTATTTCAGGATGTCCGCCAAACCAATTGAAACGTTCATTGAACTTTTGCAGCAGATTATACATAACCAATGCTAAAAGTATCATGATTAATAAAATTTGTATGCCTTTTTTCATTTATTCCCCTAAAAATATTGACTAAAATGGGTAAAACGCGCTAATAATTAGCAGCGATTACTCCCAGATATACAAGGGTAGGAAAAACATTGCGTACCAGTGGAATTAATTTTAATTTATTATTTTACAAGATGCGTTTATTTATATTCGGTAATCCTCTTGCAAGTTCCTTGCAATTAGAACAAAGATTACCAATATTATTGGCGTTACCTGTATTTTCATCAGATGCCTTATCATCTGTAGCTTATGCAACTCAAGAAATTTTATTACAGTTTAAGGATAAAAATTCAGAATATTCAAACCCAGTCGCTTTACAATATCTACTTGGAATATCAATTGCAATTGCTATTTTAGTTGTTATTGTTATAGTTAGTTACCGTAAAGCATTACATTTGTATCCGGCAGGAGGTGGATCATACTCTGTTTCTCGAGAAAACTTAGGTGTGTTTCCAGCAACTCTTGCTGCATCCGCGTTATTTGTAGATTATATTTTAACAGTAGCAGTATCAATTTCTGCTGGGGTAGAAAATCTTGCTGCAGGTTTGCCCTTATTACATGGTAACATGTCTATTGCTGGTTATCAAATGCCATGGACTGTATTAATTTGTTTGTTTTTTCTATTTGTCGTGTCTTTCATTAATATGCGTGGAACTAAAGAGTCAGGATGGATGTTTGCATTTCCTGCATATTTCTTTTTTATCATGTTATCCTTAGTTATAATATTTACTGCTTTTAAATATTTTAGTGGTTCATTAATTCAGTATCCAACACCTTTACCATCTGAATCTGGTTTTGCTACTAAAGGCTTAATGATAATGGTTATATTAAAAGCTTTTGCAAGTGGATGTTCTGCTCTTACTGGTGTGGAGTCAGTAAGTAATGGAGTTTCTGCGTTTGAACCACCAGAAGAAAAAAATGCTTCTAAAACATTATTATTACTAATGTTTGGATTAGTGATGATGTTTATGGGAACAGGTTTATGTACTATTCTTTACAATGTAAACATGACAGAGAATGAAACTGTGATATCAATGATTTCAAGAGCTGCATTTGGAACAACTAATTTAGGATTGTTTTTATATGGCGCGATGAAGATAGGTACTTTTTTAATATTATTAATTGCTGCTAATACAAGTTTTGCAGGTTTTCCACGATTGATGGCTTTGGTAGCAAATGATGGATTTGCACCAAAGGCATTTGCCAGTTTGGGTGATAGATTAGTTCATACACGAGGAATTATAACATTAACATTATTCTCAACGTTATTAATTATAATTTATAAAGGTAATACAAATTCATTGATACCATTGTATGCTGTAGGAGTATTTATTTGCTTTACATTATCACAATTAGGAATGGCAAAAAAGTCTAAGATTATGGCTGCCAAAGGTTGGAAACAGACAATGATGATAAATATATTCGGTGCTGTAATAACTGGTGCTGTGGCATTAATTCAAGCTATTACTAAATTCCATGATGGGGCGTGGATGGTTGTTGCAATATTGCCAATTTTAATTATTTTATCATATTCAATACATAAACATTATAAATGGTTTGATGATATAATGTCTGTCTCACCATCCGATTATAATCCATTAGCAGAGAAACCAGAGCCTCTTACAGTACTGGTATTAATTTCTTCAGATATTCATCGTGGAATTTTAGAAGGACTGGAATGTGGTAGAGCTATAGTCACCGGCAGACCAGATAGTATTTTGCGTGCTGTTCATATAGAAATGAAACCAGAAAACACACCGCGTTTAAAGAAGAAATGGGAGTCTTTGGTAGAACCTCATTTAGGAAACTCTGTAAGGTTAGA
>JBIJDE010000470.1:0-4120 GCA_044344305.1 Armatimonadota bacterium | reverse complement strand
TTTTATATCAAAAATACGTATTCCAAATAAAAAGTATAGGCAGCGTAAATAACCGCGACAAACACCATTAACACCAAAGAAATCATAACTAACTATTAACATTCCACCCCTCTGTGGTTGAATTGTCTTGATATGATAGAACCATATAACAGTAAGCCCCGCTATCCCAGCACTACTTCCCATTTCATCCTCTTTTTACAGGGATAGCGGGGCTGCGACCCTCTTCCATACAGTGACTAAATTTATTAACTATTCTTAAATTTTTCCTCTTACAAATCTCCTTCCGGGTCCGGGATGTCGTTTTTATCCGGGTTTTCGGAGAATCTTACTAATCCCCACAGGTCGGGGTGTAGGGCCGCTTCTGATGCTTCGTCGGATACTATCGCGGTCAGCGGGTTTGCCCAGTATAGGCGTTGTTGTACCTCGGTACCTTGCGGTCCGCTTACCAGAATGCCCCAGTCTACCTTTATTTGCATGTCGTGCTGGATTGTAAGGCCGATGGATTTCAACGGGATGGCGGCTTCGAGGCAATAACCGTCTTTCCGACCGGTTTCGTCTTCAGTTGTCCCGGTGGCGATTTTTACTTCTGGCAGCAGCACTACCCGGTCGAAATTCGCGTTGAATACACCGGTATGGGTTTCCCAATTTTCCTCGGGTTTCGCGCCGGGGAAGTTGGGTTGGTACAACACGGCAACTGGCTTGCCATTGTTCATAGTCATAAGTATTCTGGCATCGCCTACCACCGGATCAACTCGTCCCATGGCGGCTTTCGGGTCAACGCCTATCTGCAGGTCAACCGCCGCGCCGGTTTTGAAGAGTCGTTTCCAGTCATTTCCGGCATTTTTAATCGGGCCGGAATCTTTGGCGACGTAACATACATACAGATTATCATCATCGTAAGACATGCCAAATGACACGTTGTTGTCTGATAATTTTGAGTTTAAACTGATCCAATCACCCGGGTTGCCATCAACCTTCGGGGTATTGGGATGGCTGATCATTATCTTGGCGGATTTGTACAATGCCGTTGATAACTGTTGTTTATTCCAACTAATTGCATCCTGTACCATTTGCGGTGTAACCTGCAAATCGGCCTGCTTGCGGACAAACTTGTCTATTCCCTCGACCTCTACCACGCTTACGTGGTTATGACCGGCGACAGCATAAAACTTATTATCTGATGTTTTGCAGAAATAGCCGGAGAAATGTTCCTGGCCAATGTTGCAGGTGGTGATATCCAACCCGCGTTCGTGATCTGGCATTGACCACGGTTTTGATCCGGAGCGCATATCTTTAAATATGGTTGCGGCAAGCATGCCGTCAGCAGTATAGATATGCCAATCGCCAGTGTTTGTATTGGTAACTATAAATTCACCAAGGTCGCCAGTTGGAGCAGTTTCATGGCCGATGACATCAAACTCTGCCACTACCTGGGCAGTAGTATACGGTTTAGCTCGGGTCAACGCGTGAACACCCCAACCTTCGGACGGGTATGACCATACCAGCGTGCCGTCAGCAGTTATAACCCGATCGGGTTCGTCACTCACGGTAAAGAAATTGCCATTATTTAACTTTAACAAGTTAGCATTAATAGGCTTTTTCACCCGGTTATACAACGGCGCGCCATTAGGTGCGAATCCCTTTACTTCAAATCGATAAGCATCACCGGCATCGATTGACAGGGTTTCTTCAAATCTGCCAGGTGAACCTGAACGAGTTATTCCTACTTCAAAAAACTCTACTTCATCCGCCTGGGTTTTGCCGTCGTCATTAAGATCCGACCACATGAAGGTATAGTTGCCGATAGGATTTTTACCGAGTTTCCCCAGAACCTCTGGAGTACGAAGCGGAACAAAGTTACCGGCGCGACCAACTGCGGCTACTCGTTTTGATTTTCCATCCTGGAGCAGGTACACCACCGCCACCGCCTGGCGGGCAAATAATGGTCTGGTAACCAGATACTGGCGGTCTTTCACCTTTATCGGCATTTCGCCGGCGGGAGAATTACCCATCCAGGTCATTCCTTTTATCTGGGATTTACCAGTTTTCCAATCTAATGTAAATTCCATGCCTTCGTAATATATCTTATTTTTATCGCTGGGGTCCAGACAACCGCCGCCGCCATAAGATGTATTGCCCAGCAGGTCTTTCTTGAAGGTGCCGTCTATCCCCCATACACTGACGCGTTTGGGGTTAAAATCACTCTCAACTACCCATAATTGATCGCTGGAATCAATCGCCAGATCAACGGCAATCCAGGGCTTGCTGGTGAAACGTCCCGGATCCCAAGCGCCGGCAATACGTCCACCGGGAGTACCGATAGTACGAATCAGCTTGCCTTCTGAAGTGAATGCTTTCACTATTCTTAGATCTGCCGCGCTGTCGAATACATATAGATTGCCTTGTTTGTCGCACGCGACGGAAGTGGCTTTTTTAACATCTAACTTCAACGGGGTACTGGTTCCGGTTGCAATATCAATATTCACCACTTTACCGGCGGATATAGCATACAGGGAGCCATTTGGCGCGAATGTCAGTGTACCAGGTTTGGCAATCGGCCATTCATTTATCAGTTTTTTAGTAATGGTATCATATATTTCAATGCGTTCAGTAGCCAGCATATCAACGGTTGATTCGCCGCCTAAATATTGCAACGGTGCAACGCCATAGATGAAACAACGGGTTGGGTCAAGGGTGTCACCACCACGGTCTCTTCTTACACCGGCACAGCCATCCCGACCTTCTTCTTTCCACATCCACTGCTCTACCACCCGCATGCGAATGGCACGGGTAGTGATATCATTACCGAAATCTACATATCCGTCCATGTACCGGGCGGTAGTGTTATTGTATTGGTCAGGTTGATAGTAATAGCGTGTTTTTTGTGTGTAAGACGCGACGTTTGTCCAATATTTTTCGTTGTTCATATCCACCGGTATATCATCCGGTCCGGTCCAATAATCTATCTCGGTTTGTTTGCCGTCGATCTCTTTTATTGCCAGTCCGCGCATGGTCTGGGATTTTTCCCATTCCATCATATAAATAGCGGGGTCAACCTCAGTCAGCGGTTTTGTCCGGGCAGCATTCCACTCGCCTTGCGGAATAACTTTACCGGAGTTCACCGTCACCTTGCAGGTGGGGAAAAGATTTGCGAAACGACGGCGCAGAATTTTCATACCTTCAAGTTTTGCCTGCCATGCCGGGCCAGTAAGTGCATTTTCATCTTCAGTGGCTTCCGGGTCATCGGCGGTACGGTCAGCACCTTCATCTTCCACATCGGTTTCGCCGTGGTCAAATGATACGCGGATAGCGCGGGTTATCGAGTTTTCCGGCGCGGTGGCGACTACCCAGCCGGGACCATTGCCTTTCCATATTTCCATCCACTGTTCATCTTTGCGTAATAATATATCTTTATCTTTCTTAATTTCCGGTTTCAGGATGCTGATATGCATCTGAATGCGTTTATCGTCCGGCGCGGGGAAAACCATGCTGCCCACCGGTACCGGTCGATTGAAGTTTATCAATATGTGTTGTCGCAGACGTTTATCAACTGTTGAGTCGAGGGTTATCAGTCCCCGGTTCCCCGGAGGAGTAGCGGTAAGTCGTAACAGACGAAGGAAGTCGCTGCGTGGATCAGGATCGTCATATTTATTTGTTTTCAAAGGCACTGGATAGCGGGGAACGCTGGTTTCAAGATTTACATCATCAGCAGTTGCTGCATTTTCCAGGTAATTAGTTCCGGCATTAATAGCCAGATACAGTTTGCCATCGCGAACCGCCATTCCTTTTATCCCGCGTTTGCGGGTAGAGGTGGCGTTAATCTGTATCATAGTATCCATTTTCTTGCCGGGCAAGGCGAACCGCCAGACATAATCTGTGTCAGTGGCATACGGCGCGGTATATAGAGCTTTATCATCGGCAGTCATATATGCCGGACCAGTCCAGGCGATAATATTATGGTTGCCCCACAGCTTTTTGCCGGTAAGGTCGGTTTCAATTAAAGCAACGCCGCTTTCCGCACAACAGGATGCAATGTAGACCTTATCCCCGATGGTGGCAATACCTTTAGGTGCGGAATGGTCGGCCAGCCAGCCGCCGGACCCGTTAGCTCCATTAAGCC
>JBIJDE010000469.1:0-4146 GCA_044344305.1 Armatimonadota bacterium | reverse complement strand
GGAAGAGAACCCGCAGAAACAAATGGATTGGCCGGCAGTGATTTTATTGGATTTGAAAATGCCGCGTTTAAACGGATTTGAGGTTTTGAAACGAATACGTCAGGATAAGCGCACCTCGTTTATACCGGTGGTGATGCTTTCAACCTCTGATGTTGAGCAGGATATCATTAATAGCTATACCCTGGGTGCCAATAGCTACATTCGTAAATCGGTGAATGTTGCCACATTTACCGAATCCATGCGTTTATTGGGGGGGTACTGGCTAGCAATGAATGAACTGCCGCCGTTAGGAAAGGAGAACTAATGAGGACACCATTACGCGTATTAATGATTGAAGATGACGAGAACGATGTCATTCTGTTAAAACGATATCTGCAAAGAAGTGGTTTTGATGTTACGGCAGTATGCGTTGAAACGTGCGAGGCGATGAAACAGGCACTGTGTGATGCGCAATGGGATATTGTAATATCCGATTTTCGCCTGCCTAATTTCAATGGGTCTGAGGCGCTGAAGCAATTGAAAGAGAGTGAATTGGATATACCGTTCATTATCGTTTCCGGTGCTATCGGTGAGGAAGCCGCCGTGGAGGCAATGCGTATTGGGGCACATGATTACGTGATGAAAGATAATCTAACGCGTCTTGGCCCGGTAATCGAGCGAGAATTGCGCGAAGTCACGGTACGCAATGAACGCAGGTTGACGGAAAAGGCGTTGAGCGAAAGCGAGAATCGCTATCGCACGCTAATTGAACACATTCCAGCCATCACTTACATCGCCAAACTCGATAATTTGCGTACGCCGTATTTTTTTAACCAGCATGTTAACAAACTTCTCGGTTTTGCCCCGGAGGAATTTTTGCGTCAGCCAGATTTTTGGCAACAACAAATTCACCCGGATGATCGTATACGTGTGAACAACGCTATAGCCTTATGCATTGGCAGTCATAAACCTCTTAATGTGGAATACCGCATGTTAACCCGCAATAAAGAGGCACTCTGGTTCCTTGACGAAGCGACAATAGTGTGTGACCTTGATGGCATACCGACCATGCTGCAAGGGGTGATGATGAATATTACCGACAACAAAGAGTCGCAGGAAGCACTGCGCAATCAATTTATTTTCGCCCAGGAAATCATGGAAAGCGTAACGCAATTGGCAGAACGCTGCCAAATGAACTTTTTCGGGATTGATAAACCGAATGAAGAGGTGGAGAAATAATAACTGGATGGGGTGGTGTTACTTTTGTTATATGGTAAAGTAATCTACATATCTCCCGATTATTTTATTTGTAACACAATTCCATAGTCCACAGCAACGCCGCTGGGAAAGTTTAATGATAATTATTGACGCTCTGTAAGAGCATAATTCCTATATTTTAGGAATATTGCTCTTACAGAGCGTAATCTTTGTGACGATACCAAATCCCAGCGGCGTTGCCCTCACCCTTAGACACATTTATTAAAATAATTGTGTAAACAATGATTTTGACTCCGGGGTCAAAGATAAATTGATAAAATATGTATAAGGGTGAGGGCGTTGCCGTGGGCTATGGAATTAAAAGATAAAGGAATTAACGAAAAGATATATAGAATATTATGTCTGCGACTCAGTTCCAAACTGTGACTGTTATTGGTCACATATTTTCAAATTATTACTGTGATACTATATTTTTAAATTCGTAATTCGTAATTCCAAATTCGTAATTGATTACAAACACGCTCCATGCCTTGCCAACACTTTCCGCACCTGTGTGCCGTCAATTTCTTTCGGCATGCAGTTTTTCTTTACCGCTATGGTCGCGGCAATCCCGGCGGCAGATCCTACTGAACAGGCTACCGGCATTATGCGCATGCTGCTGTGGATGGCGTGGTCGACGGAGATGGGGCGGCCGCCGATGAGCAGGTTGCCGCAGTCGCGCGGGACGATGCAGCCATAGGGGATTTCGTACCAGTCGCCTTCCGGCATGTATATTAACTCTACCCCGGCGCCGTGGGGGTTGTGAATATCTATCGGGTATTGCACCCGCACGATGGCATCGGGGAACTTCGCGGCGGTGACGAAGGCGTCGCGGGTAAGGAATGCCTGGCCGATTACCCGGCGGGTCTCGCGAATGCCGATGTGGGTGGCGATGGAACGGATAGCGGCATTTTCGTATCCGGGGACATAATTGTGGAAAAATGCCACCACTTCGCGGATTTGCTGGCGGGCAATTATTTCCGCTTTCGACAGGTCGTCGCCATTGGTTCCCACGGTATCAAGCACCCGGGTCCAGTTGAATGTTCGTATGCCCGGACTGAAAAACGGTGCCGGGTGCAGGTGCGCCTGCGGGCATGATATCTCACCGCGTTCCTTGGCGGCTTTGTATAATACCTGCAATTCTTCCATCGACGGCACTCGCGAATCATCTATATTTTCCAACCCGAAAAACGCGGTCATCGGCTGACATGCTCCGTCGGGTCCGCCTTGTTCATAGGCGCATCCGGCATATACGGCAAGGTCGGCGTCGCCGGTGCAGTCGATATATACCTTCGCCTTTGCGGCGGTAATGCCGGATTTTGACCAGAAAATCAGATAGTCAATATCTTCTGTGCCGTCCATTACAACATCAATCAAGGTGTGGTGGTACAATAACTTAACCCCGGCTTCCAGACACAACTCTTCCGCTGCCAGCATGGCGGCGTTATGCTCTACCAGGTTATGGGGAGAATTGTTGACGCGATATTTCTCCATCTTGTCTGCCCATTCCCGACAGACCGGTTTATCCAACAGGTTGCCTTTTACATGGTTATGCATAAAGGCATTCACCTGTCCCTGTGTCGCCATACCGCCCAACTGACCATATCGCTCAATCAGCATGACATTGGCACCCTCGCGGGCAGCCATCACCGCCGCCCCCAATCCACCGGGACCACCGCCGATAACCATCACATCGGCGGTATGGGTAACAGGAATCTCGCGGTTTGTGTTATATTGAATTGTATTCATAATACCTTTACCTTTGCCGGTCCGGTGGTTTTTCTTGGCATTATTTCTGGAGGTATAACAATGTGGGTGGGTACAGATAATTGATTGTTGATTTGCTCAATCATTAATATCATAGCATTATGGCCAATTTCTTTAAATGGCACATGAACTGCTGTCAGTTCGTTTTCACCTGATAAATTCATATATGGATAAATATCATCATATCCGGATACACTGATATCATCAGGTATACTGATGCCTGCATCTCTTAACAGGTTGCAGGTTATTATCGCGCTGGAGTCGTTCCACGCCGTTATCGCTGTTATCTCCGGGTGTTGGCATAATTTATTAATCAGTCTGTTCTGGTCGTTTGTTATATTGTCAATATTTCGGTAATTTTCGTGCGGATTATGCATTATCCATTTATTGGGCATATCGATGTAATGCAAATGCTTTTCTGGCGATAATCCAGCTTCAGACAATGCCTGACAGGTACCTTGAATCACTGGTTCAAATGATTTATTATCAATATTATTTGTATATCGCAAAAAATGACGGTGTCCTAATCTTAATAAATGAGTGGTTAATTCATATCCCCCATGTTGATAGTCTATATTAACAGAAGAATATCGGGCATCTTTACCCATAACAACAACCACTGGATAATGTATGCCGGATGTTTTGTGTTCAAGAAATGCCACTGTTTCAGCGACATTTTTTGAAATATCAAAAACTATAAAACCATCTATTCCACCAGTAGCAAAAATTGGCGGTACCGGGATGATGGGGTTTTCCATATATGATTGCAGTGAAGTAAAGTTGTAGTATGTTGTCAGCAATGCAAAACCGGCTGGCACGGCACAATCCAGAATACCATGAAACATTGCTCCACTCAAAGGTGAGTCAGAAAAGTTAGGTGGCAGGATGACTCCGATAGTATTCGTGCGAATTCGCTGTCCGGTTTTTTGCGCAGTTAGTCTCCTGGCAGCATCATGCATTCCAGGATGATAACCCAATTCAATGGCAATTGATTTTACCTGTTGTTTTGTAGTATCGCTGATGCTGGGGTCGTCGCGTAATGCCAGAGATACTGCCATTTTGCTGATGCCGCAACGGTCTGCTATATCCTGAAGCCTGACTGCTTTTTTTAATTTTTTATTATCGTTTTCCATTAATACCTAT
>JBIJDE010000468.1:0-4149 GCA_044344305.1 Armatimonadota bacterium | reverse complement strand
TGATCAATAGGTATATCAGTCATTGTTTTACCAGGAAATTTTAGAAATTGCACATAAGCTCCTGGCAAATAATAGCGTGGATTATTGGCGAATAACAATATTCCCGCTACTGTAGGTTTATTAGCTCGTAAATCATAACAACGCAAAGACGCAAGCCGTTCTTCTTTTGTACGGTGATTTTCTTTGATAATTTCAGGATCTATTGTAGCTTCACGGTAATCTTCAAATAATCGTAATGATATATCAGAAATTTCTGATTCACGAACAGGTTGAGAATCAAAAGTATTTATTAATGAAGAACGTCGTTCTGATAATATTCGTTCTTCTTGTTCATTGGCTATTGCTTTTCGTGGTCCAACCCTGATATACACTCGTCCATTATAACGAACCGGTGGCAAATCAGATGGATAAACTTCAATAACTGCTACATCACCTTCACTAAATGAGAACTTATCAATTATTATATGTGGCTGGGGCAATATGTTGCCATCTGAACGAATACCTCCAAGATTTTTTAATAAATTATCGGTTACAGTTAATCCAGAAAGTACCCCATTATCCTTTACACCTATTAATAAATATCCAGGCTCATGATGGTTTGGCAAATCATTAGCAAATGCACAAATTGCTTGACAAAATTTTTCAGTATTATTAACTGACTCTGTACGTTCAATTTGATCAGATTCAATTTCTGTTAACATTTTTAATAATTGTTCTTGGGTTATCATTTTTTCTCCAGATATTCGTGTAAATAACCGCTCATTTATCTTAATTAAGAGTTTTACTTACAAAAATATTATACCATAGTGATAAAACAGTGCCAAATAATAAACACTATCACGACTTTTTCTTTGTAAGATAAATCCATGTAAAATAGTCAATCTCCTCACTTTTAAGTAAGAATGAGTTTTTTTAGGTTAAGCATCTTTTCAGGTAAACTCAGAACTATCCCGCCATGCCTTTTATATGATTTGCAGTTATCTGGTATTTCAGCGGTTTTCCGTCCAAATGTGCCTGCAGGTCGTCGGTTAACATGGTTATTGCGCGATATAATGATTCGTAAATGCCACCGGCACGATGCGAGGTAAGGAATGCATTGGGCAGCGTACGCAAAATGGAATCGCTTTCCAATGGTTCTGTTTCAAATACATCCAGCATTGCATCCATATCACCTTTCTGCAGCCGTTCTGTCAATGCTTCCATATCTATCAGCCATGACCGACCGACATTGACTAATAATGAGCCAGATTGCATGGACTCAACCATTTCACGATTAACCAGGTGATGAGAACTGGCATTTGGCGAGGCACATAGCACTATTATTTCATTTTCCGAACAAACTTTTTCCAATTCTGTACTTACTGCGCCGAATTTCCCGAAAACTTCGTCTGGCAAAAATGGATCATACGCACTGATTTGTACATTAAATGGCTTCATTAATTCCGCCAATCGCTGGCCAATGCCGCCAAAACCGACGATGCCGACTTTTCGTCCCGCTAATTGGCGTTCGCGCGGGTCGATATCCAGCGGGAATTCATTTACCCATGGTTCGTCATTTGTGCGGAACTTCATGTGGTATTCGCTGACGCGGCGCAACCCGCATAATATAAGCGTTAAAGCCATTTCAGCAACGGAAGGCGACCAGCCATGTCGTGAATTAGATAATTGCAAACCGCGATTAACACAAATTGCCGCCTGGTTTTGACCGCTGTCTATTTGCCCGAGGAACTTCAGGTTTTTACATTCCGCAAGCAAATCATCATCCAGTAGCGGCCATGCCCACATGATAATAGCATCCGCCCATTTAGCATCTTCAGCTATTTCTTCCGGCGTGTTGTATGAGGTAGTTTTAACATTCCCCATTTCATATAACCTGGCGAAATGAGCGGTTAGTTGTGGCACCGTAAAATATGTCGGCGGCAGGTTAATAAGAATATTCGGTTTCTGTGACATGGTATCTCCTTTATCGCTGGCTTAATTGTTACAAATATACAGCATTTTTACCATACTGCAACAGATTTTTGTGACATTATACTGGATTTTTGTGACATTTCTTTGATGATGTTTAATAAAAAGAGCAGGCTAAAAGCCTGCTCAAACAATAGAAATGAATGATGTTACGTTACTTCCTGAACATATTTATAACTCGCTGTTGTTCGCGGAACATAATTGATTCCGGAATACCGCCTACGACTATTTTTATTACTACTGTATCTGCACCTAAGCGGACAACCTCGCCGACGAGACTGAATGATTGTCCGTCTTTGAATGTAATATTTCCTTGTATTTGTTTGCCACGGGGAAAACGGAGAGGTGCGGAACATATAAGAATCAGACCTCTTTCTGATGTTTCTACTAATGGATAGGCGATTTTATCAATTGTTATCACTGGGGCAATACCCGGTGTAGGATATCGCAGTCTAAAATATTGACGCCTATCACTGCCGGCGGCGGAGTTTGCTAACTCATGCTGGAATCGTTCGACTGGTATCGATTTACCGAGTTGTAATACATATTCACTCATAGCCTGTTTAACTACTCTACCCTGGATAAACAATGAATATCCGTCATTAAAGTGCAACACACCGCTTAATAATTTACCCTCTCGCAATGGATTTATCGATTTTATAGCAATAGATTCTAATGCTATATCGACAACAACATATTTAACACCTTCAACTTCCCAGTATGGTGCTGTTTGTGCCGGGTATCGTATTCGATGTGACTTTCGTCGGAACTCTCCCCACGAATCTGACATATAAATTGTTGCTCCTGGTTTATTTTCGTCATCTCATTGTACATAATTCCATATATTTAGTACTTTGAGGCTTAATATATTCTTAATAGTACCAAAATAATCATCTGTTGATAATGGGGTATGAGATTTTTTACCATTATTTTTATAAATAATGGTAAATTTTTGTATATATCAGCAGGAGACACCTGCATAAATAGCGAATAGATGTTTGCATGAGTTTATCAACAACAGAGTTCTCTTATTCTGTCGACAGTTTACATATTCGCGGTATATTACCGGGGAGACGAGTGGCAATAGTAGGCACTCGCAATCCTACTCAGCAAGCATCAACCATTGCGTTTGAAGTTGCGCGCAGTCTGGCAGAATTGGGGATATCTGTTGTTAGCGGTTTGGCATTGGGTATTGATGCGTCGGCGCATCGCGGAACTTTAGCCGGAGGTGGTTGTACAGTTGCTGTACTCGGACATGGTCTTGACGCGCCAATTTATCCAAAACCACATTTAGATTTATCTGAAGCTATTCTACGCCGCGGCGCATTAGTATCAGCATACCCTGACGATATGGGGGTTACCGGGCAACGTCTATTGGAACGCAACCGGTGGATAGCACGGTTATCTTCCGCCATCTGGGTAGTGCAATCAGCAGTACCAGGTGGAGCATTAGCAGCGGCAGCGCATGGACGAAAAATGGGAATACCGGTTTTTACCACCCAATGGGATGATGAAAAATTCACCATTGGATACAAATCCCTGATAAAACGCGGTGCAATAGATTTGCAACCAGATGAAGCAGTGGCCAGATTACAAGAAATTGCGTTAACACAGGAAGTGGTTGTTAATGAAAATGAAACCTTGGTTTGGTAATATGTTTGTGGTTTTTTATCTGTAACAGTTCATCTTTTATTAATTTATTTTATTTCACATCGATTAATAGGATTAAAAAGATTTTTATATCAGGAGTTTTATTCAAGAAAACAGGGTAACAACAATGGATTGCCATTACAATACCTATAAAAATATAACAAGAAATTATCAATTCAAAAGTCCCGGCAACCGGTAATTTGACATGTTAAAGTGTTCTGAAAATTCTGTAAGAAATCTTTTCAATCCTGTTAATCGATGTAAAAAAGTCTACGAAAGGTGAATTGTTACTTTCATCCAATTCTCTTATGAAAAACCCACCATTCTATGCATAGTAACATTAACGCCAACATGAGTATGGGTCGCCAAAACTCTGTTTCTGATTGCGGGTTGCCGGTAGCGGCATTGATGGTTTTTCCGGTAATATCGTGCATTACTAATTTTTCACGCGGTGTGATGTCAGACTCGCCAGCGTTTAACAGATTCACAGAAATCCGCATGTTTTTATCACCGGTTACCTGATATATACCG
>JBIJDE010000097.1:0-12457 GCA_044344305.1 Armatimonadota bacterium | reverse complement strand
TCTTCTTCATTGGTTATGGTTGCTAATTCTGTGAATGACGAGTAGTTAACTCCCAGCAATTCCGCCGGGTCGCCGCCTGCCTCAATGGCACTGCGGGACATGGTAACCACTAATTCCAGCAACAGGCTTTTCAGCATTATCTGGTTAGATGAACCAATGGAGTAAATAACCACCAATACTTTATTTAAAATAGCACGGGCGGATTTTCGGTCGCCGCGTTTAATGGCGGATATCAACGCCGGTTCTTCATTTAAATATACATCGCGAATTGACTGATAATTCTGTTCTTTTACAATATGTATCGCTTCGGCGCGTTCCTGTTCGCGGCGTGCTTTCTCACCATTCATCTGCATCATCGCGTCATTGGTAATATTTGCCTCTTTCGCGCGGGTTAACAAATCCATCGACGCACGGCGAACATCTGCCGGCATTAACGATATTTTGCTTGGTGAGGGTGTAATCTCAATTGCTCCCCCCAATATACCGCCATTAATTTCATTATTCAGCATGATTGGTATTGCCCAAATCATCATACTGGCAGGGCATAATTGAATTGATGGTTCACCCCAGCGCATAGATTCATTTGCCATTTTTGCGCGCAAAGGTTCGCATTCACCTTTCATATCACAATCAACACCACAATCAAAATGTTCAGACGCAATGATCTGACCATTTATATCAAATAAAGCAGTGCCTACTTTCCAATGACGATAATAAGATACCGCCAACGGTTCGTATACATTCTTTATTGCATTTTCACACAAATAACGCGATGATAATATCATATCAACCATCCAGTACAATAACTCTGCTTAGTCCCTATCCCAAATAAATTGGATAAGGTGTTAAGTTTTCGGTTTTTAGTTTTCAGATAAGGTCACTTCTCTCTAAAAGGGAAATTCCTGTCAAAAGAACTCTGCTGAGTAAAATATAACTTACTATGCATTCCTTGACAATGCCCCCTCATTAGCAGTAAACTTTCTCCCGGGCTGACTGTGTCATATTTATACTGTCATGCCCACATTTTTTGTTTATCTGAAAGGGGGTAAATTTTTATGAAAATAGACCTTTCGGATATTGTACGCGTTTCTGGCTCTTTTGCCGAGATGCCATTTGAAATTGAGATGGCAAATGTGGAAGAAACACCGTTAACGGCCCCAATAACCGGGAAGTTATATATCACCAGTTCAAGCCATGTGCTGATGATTAACGGGTATCTGGACACAAAAGCAGAGATGCCATGTGCGAGGTGTGGTGAAGCGGCATTTGTCGATGTCCACGCTGATATATCTGAGGATTTTGAAGTTGAACCACCCCAGCATCATACTGGTGGACCGAAAGTAATTGAAGACGATGTCGAAGAATCATGTCTTTTTTACCCGGGTACAACTGATTTAAATCTGGAAGAATTATTAAGGCAAAATATCCTGCCGGCATTGCCTATCCGGGCATTATGCACCGAGGATTGTCCCGGTTTATGTACGCATTGCGGGACCAAATTAACGAATAAATCCTGCCCATGCCAGGACGAAGTAATTAAACCTGAATGGGCTGAATTAAAAAAGATATTTGAAAATAAGAAAACAGGTGACGGTAACTAATTAGATTACCGCAATAAGGAGAACAACGTGCCAAATCCAAAACGTCGTCATTCGCAAGCCCGTCGTGACAAGCGCCGCGCAAATTGGAAACTGACTGCACCGACATTAGTCCGCTGCAGCAACGGAGAGTGCGATTCTTTCCATATGCCACATTCCGCTTGCCCGAAATGCGGTATGTATAACGGTCGCGTATTAAGCATTTTCACAACTAACGCAGAATAGTAATGGACGCACCAGTGCAAGAAAACAGTAAAGCTCGCGTCAGCATTGCAGTAGATGCTATGGGGGGAGATAATGCCCCTGCAGCAGTTGTAAATGGTGCTGTCGCGGCTGCTTTATTGCATCCAGATGCAGATATTCACTTAGTAGGCGATAAAGATAAAATCGATCCGCTTATAAAACAATTAACTGTGCCGGGTAACCTAAAAATTATCCATGCAACACAGGTAATTGATATGAGCGATTCTCCTACAGCAGTGATAAGAAAGAAAGCTGACTCATCAATATCAGTCGCTATGCGACTGGTACGCGATGGCAATGCACAGGCTGTAATATCTGCCGGTAATTCGGGTGCGGTAATGGCTGCGGCAATGTTCATTCTAAAACCATTAGCAGGTGTTGAACGCCCTGCTATCGCTACACCATTGCCATCAAAACAAGGTATCTCATATCTGCTTGATGCCGGTGCTACAACAGATTGCAAACCTTTAAATCTTGTTCAGTTTGCATACCTTGGTGCAGCATACGCACAGGCTATCATGAATAAGCCAACAGTTTCTGTTGGTTTATTAAGCATTGGTGAAGAACCTTCTAAAGGCGATGAGTTGACTAAAGAAACTCATAAAATACTTGCCCGCTGTCAAAACATTAATTTCATCGGCAATGTTGAACCTAAAGAATTAACCCGGGGAGAAGTCGATGTCGTAGTGTGTGATGGTTTTGTAGGAAATCTGATATTAAAGACAGGCGAAGCAATGGGTGAATTAATCATGGGATTAATAAAAGATAAAGTCGGAAATAACCCATTGTATAAATTAGGCGCATTAATGATTAAGCCGGCATTGCGACAAATTAAAAAGATGTTCGACTACGCGGAATACGGTGGCGCATTATTGCTTGGCGTAAATGGTTTAGTTTTTATCGGTCATGGCAGGTCAGATGCCAGAGCTATTAGAAATGCGGTATCAACCGCAGTACGCGCAGCTCATAGTGGTGCGGCTACGCCCACGTTTGTGCCAACTTCTCAGCAAGTATCTGAAATAACAGAAAATATCCAACCGTAACAATCGGGAGTAACATGAAAATCCAAGACCCTATAGGCATTGTCTCTATCGGCGCTTATGCTCCGCCAAGGATATTATCCAATAAAGACCTTGAAAGTATGCTGGAAACATCAGATGAATGGATTCGCACACGCAGCGGTATATCAAACAGACATATCGTTGATGAAGCGACTGCCTCATCTGATTTAGCGTATGAAGCGGCAAAATTAGCTGTTGAACGCGCCAATATGAAACCTGAAGAAATTGACGTAATTATTGTTGCGACCATAACTCCAGATATGTTCATGCCATCAACCGCTTGTTTTGTACAAAATAAATTAGGTGCTGTAAATGCAGCCGCTTTTGATATTTCTGCTGCTTGTACCGGTTTTATTTATGGTCTTGATTTGGCGTACAGCCTGATTGCCGCCGGGCAATTTAATAATGCTCTGGTAATAGGTGCTGAATGTATGTCGAAGTTCCTGGATTATACCGATAGACGCATTTGTGTATTGATGGGTGATGGTGCTGGTGCAGCAGTTGTTAAACGCGTCCCAGAAGGCAGAGGATTCAAATCTTTCTATCTACGGGCAGATGGCAGCGGCACTGAACATCTGAATATTCCTGCTGGTGGTTCAAGAATGCCGGCTTCTCATCAAACAGTTGATGACAAACAACATACCATGTTAATGAACGGCAGCGAAATTTTTAAATTTGCTGTACGTGTTATGGAAGAAGCTGTTATGGAAGCATTGCAAAGAGCCGATGTTAAACCCGAAGATGTGACTTATATTATTCCGCACCAGGCTAATATTCGCATTATTGAAAGCGCGCAAAAAAGAATGACATCTATACCGAAAGAATGCTGGGTAAGTAATTTACAAGAATATGGAAATACCAGTTCAGCATCAATCGGACTTGCTATGAATGAAATATATGAGCAGGGAAAAATAAAAGAAGGCGATATAATCGTTCTTGTTGGTTTCGGTGGCGGCCTTACATGGGGCGCAACCGTATTAAAATGGTAAAAAAGTCGGATTAATCGTCATTATATCAATTTACCCCTATTGCACAACTTGCGATATATTGATATAATTCTCGACCGTAGCCCGCCTTATTAGCAATAGGAGAAATAACTGTGCCAAATACAAAATCGGCGAAAAAAGATCTGTTAGTTCATGAACGCAACCGCCTGCGCAATCAAGCGGTGAAATCGCGCATTAAAACATTGCGCCAGAAAGCTATTAAAGCTGTTGTTGCCAACGGAATCGCTGGCGAAACCGCTGTTAAGTTAGCTTTGAAAGAACTCGACTCAGCAGCAACAAAAGGTATGATCCATAAAAATACCGCTGCACGTCGTAAATCGCGCTTAATGAAAAAACTGAACGCTGCTAAAGCTTCAGCTTAGTCTTTGCAAATAACATTCCATCAGGGTGTTTTTCTGTAGAAAAACACCCTTTTTCGGTATAACATCTATGGAAGATATTCATCCAGAACTGCATAGAATAGCTTCAGTAAATAAAATAATCGGCATTATTTGTCTGGCAATCGCTATTATCTTAGTTTTAGCCGCAATTTCAATATCGATTATGTATGCTTTTAACTTTTTTTCTCAATATAGCGAAGATCTAAAACTTGCAATCAGCAATTATTCACAGTCTGCTTTAATAGTTGCTTTCATTCTTGGTGTTGGCGCATGGTTAATGCTGGTGAAAAGTTTAAACTGGTTTAAACAATCAACAAAAGTTTTAACCGAAGCTGAACCTGTAAAAATGAACGCTGTAATAAAAACTGAGGAATCTAAAGAAAACAGAGAAGTTGTAATTGAACTTGCTGATGGCGAAAAAACTATAAAACTCTACATGTATTATCCTGCCTGGCCCCTGGAAAAAGTAAGTGAATGTGAAGTTGAAGTATTCAAGAGCGATGAACCCGGTCCGATAATCATTAGAACATCCGAAGGTATACTCTGGCCTTATCCCGGAATAGTTAAACAATAGGCTGCTTCAGTATCTAAAAGCCAGATAATATCCGGTCGCAATTTATATAACTTAGCCGCCGGCACATCTGATTTACCACTTATCACCTCTGATATCCTCTCAGCTTTGGTTTTTCCATTTATCATTACGAATATTTTTGTTGATTTGGCTATAAAAGGAATCGTTAAAGAGACACGATTTACCGGTTTATTTGGAGATACAGACGCTACTGCCAATCGACTGTCGTCATAATCCAGATGAGGAAAAAGCGACGCAATATGTCCATCATCACCCATTCCCAACAAACATATATCTATCTTTGGATTATCTCCCAGGCTTTCATATAGAATATTTTCATATAGATTTGCTGATATTTCCGGTGATTTATTATATGGAATAGGAAAAGTTCCTTTTATAACTTTTGAAATACAATTTAATAGCGAATCATAGTTCATCCGATAATTGCTGTCAATATTATCATGAGACACCATCCTTTCATCACTCCAATATAATGATACCTTTCCCCAATCAATATTTTGTTTTGTTAATTCTTTATTAACAGCACGTGGAGTATTACCACCTGATAAAGCAAAAGTGATTGATGATTTCTTTTTTAATAAATTATTTATTTCATCTGCAATTCTGGTTGCAGATTCAATCGGGAAATTGATGACAGGTGATACAATAAGATTCGGTTTCATTTTTATTTGCCCCTTTTTCTGGTCCACAACCTGTACGCCAGCATCTTCCATCTTCTGACATGAAAATATCAGCACTTACAGGACCGCGACTACCAGTTTCATAAAAGGTAAGTTCTGGTGCATTGTCCCCTACCCAGCCATCAATAATTGGGTCAATTAACCGCCAAGCGATATCTATTGCATCTGCCCTTGGGAACAAAGAGGCATCTCCATTTATAACATCAATTAATAATCTTTCGTACGCGTCAGGCATAGGTTTATCTTCAAACCAGTCATCATACCTGAACTCCATATTAACAGATCTTGTTTCACCGATGGAGTCTGGTGTTTTTGCTTGAAATTGCAAACGTATTCCTTCGTATGGTTGTATGCCAAGAGCTATAATATTTGGCGCAAATCCCGGCTGATTAAATATAATATGAGGTGGACATTTAAATTCCACAATTACTTCACTTACTTTTTTACTAACAGCTTTGCCCGACCGCAAATATATTGGAACATCTTGCCAACGCCAGTTATCGATAAACATTTTAAGTGCTGCGTAGGTCGCCGTTTGTGAATCTTCTGCTACTCCGGTAGAATCTCTATATCCTTTATATTGCGCACGGAGTGTATTCGGCAATTTAATAGATTGTATAGCTGATAAAACTTTTGCTTTCTCATTTCGTATTGCATCTGCATCAAAAGATGAGGGCGGTTCCATCGTTATCAAAGTTAATAATTGCAGTAAATGATTCTGAAACATATCACGTAAAATTCCGGATTTGTCATAGTATGCTCCACGTCTGCCAATATCAACATCTTCCAATACTGTAATTTGAATATTATCTATATAATGCCGATTCCATAAAGGTTCAAATATCGCATTTGCAAAGCGAAAAAACAGAATATTTTGCGCTGTTTCTTTACCCAGATAATGATCCATACGATATATTTGTTCTTCAGTAAATGATAGTTGCAAATCTTTATTAAGACTTTTAGATGATTGTAAATCTGTACCGAATGGTTTTTCGACTACTATCCTGCGCCAACCATTTTCCTGGTGAGTCATGCCACATTCACCTAATAAAGTTGAGATTGGCGCGAATAACTCTGGACTGGTTGAAAGATAATATATTCTATCGGCTTTACCATTTTCATACCTGTTCAAATGCTCATCTAACAACTTAATATTACCAGGAAATAAAGGGTCTCCAGTAAAGTAATGGATTTTATGAGAAAACTCAGTCCATTTTACATGTTCTAAATTTTCTGTCATTTTTTCCATCCAATCCAATAAATGGTTCCTGAATCCTTCATCAGTAAATACTGTTCGAGATACACCATGAATAATTAAATCTTGTGGCAACCTTCCCTTTAAGTATAAATTATATAAAGCAGGAACAAGTTTTCGACCAGTCAAATCACCGGATGCTCCAAATATAACAACTGATATCGACATATCAATTATTCTCCTTTTACGGCATGACCGCCAAAACCTTTACGCATTGCAGCCAATATCTTCGCAGAATATGAGTTATCATCCTGAGATATAAATCTGCGTTGCAACGCAAGGGTAATTACCGGCAATGCGACTCCAAGATTTATACCTTCTAACGCAGTCCACCTGCCTTCGCCACTATCAGCAACATAAGGAGCTATACCATCTAAATTTTGATTATCTTTAAGTGCTGTAGCAGTTAAATCAAGCAACCAACTGCGTACAACAGAGCCTTCTCTCCACAATTCGGCAATCTGAGATAAATCAAGATTAAATTCTCCCTTTGCTTTTAATAGTTCAAAACCTTCCGCTAATGCTTGCATCATACCGTATTCAATGCCATTATGAACCATCTTAACGAAATGTCCACTACCAACCGGCCCTACATGTCCCCATCCGCGGTCAGGTGCTGGGGCCAATGATTCAATAAGCGGTCTAATATATTCAACAGCTTCATCAGAACCACCTACCATTGTACTGTAGCCTTCAGTTAATCCCCATATCCCCCCGCTTATACCCGCATCTACAAATAACACCCCTTTTTCAGCAGCTTTTTCTGCATGAATCATAGAATCTGTATAGCGAGAATTAGCACCATCAACAATTATATCACCAGGTGATAACTTGCCTAAATAATACATAAAATACTCATCGGTAACATCACCTGCCGGTAACATTAACCATACTACACGTGGAGAAGGGATCATTTCTATTATCAAATCACGGCTAATGCCGTTAATAGCGCCTTCAGAAACGGCTTTTTCAACTGGTTCAATTGACCGGTTATATACAACAACCTGATGCCCACCACGCAATAATCGGGTAACCATATTGGCACCCATTTTACCTAAACCATTAAATGCTATTTTCATATTTTTATTGATACCCCTTTAAAAAGCCCTTAAACAATAAAGTTGTAAATTGTTGTAAAAAGATCACTAAAACCCTCGACTTACCCCTAATGAATTGTTATAATATTGCTATGAAAACTATCCATCCTGACTTAATTATTCCTCTTGATTTTTCAAATGTTGATGAAGCATTGCAAATGGCAAAATTATTGGCACCTGAGAAACCATGGATGAAAATTGGTCTGGAGATGTTGATGTATGCTGGCCCTTCAATTGTTACCCGTATTACTGAATGTGGCGTTCCGGTATTTCTGGATGGAAAATTTCATGATATTCCAAATACTGTTGCTGGTGCAGTACGCAATGCTGTTAAAACTGGTGCCAAAATGATAAACGTCCACGCATTTGGCGGATTAAGAATGATGCAGGCAGCAACAAATGCTGCTACTGAATCAGCAGATAATGCAGGGATTGGGAAACCATTGATGATCGCAGTCACAATATTAACAAGTATATCAGAAGATGAATTAAAAAACGAGATTGGATGTACAAGAAATACCAGCCAACAGGCAGTTGCGCTGGCAAAATTAGCAAAAGAAGCTGGAATGGATGGTGTAGTAACATCTGCCCATGAAATTACCGCCATTAAAGAAGCATGTGGAAAAGATTTTCTGACAGTAGTACCAGGAATACGGCTTGCCAATAGTGCAGCAGATGACCAGAGACGCATCGCTACACCGGCATCCGCAGTGAAATCAGGAGCTGATTTTTTAGTAGTTGGCCGTCCTGTTACCGAATCGGCTGATCCTTTGCAAGTATGTCGTAATATTAAAACGGAAATGTATAACGCTATTAGCGAGATAGAACATGTATAATACTACTTCTGATAATTTAAATAATTTAAAATTACCAGCACGAATTATAACGATGCTGATTATATCAAGCATCGTTATAATAACTATCACTGCGTTTATGATTCCTGTCGTTAAGATTCTAACAAAATCAAAGATGGAAACTGAGCTTTTAGACGTTGCCATACGCGCATCAGCACAAGTAAACCCAACTGTTATATCAAAATTCAAGGGAAATGATGATGACTTACAATCACATGATTATCACAATACATATCAAACATTATATAGTTTAAAAAAATATAATGAGACACTAAAAGTTAGAGATATCTATATTTTTGGGATACGAGATAAAAAAATTGTTTTTTTAATTGATACTGATACCAGCAGTTCAGAAGCAATAATTCCGCCCGGTGAAATCTATAAAGATGAAGATGCAACACCTGAACTGAAAATGGCATTAAGAGGTTTGCAAAACGAATATGTTGAAGAATCGCAAGATAAATATGGCACATGGGTATCAGGATTAGTTCCAATACGAAAAGGAAATAAAACCGTTGGTGTGTTAGGTATTGATATAGATGCCAAAGATTGGGTGTCAAGGGTTAATAATACTATTTACTACCCAATTTCTGCTGGTACTTTGCTAATCATTCTTGTTTGGATTTCAGCATTTTCAATATATCGAAGAAAATTATTAAAAGAACTTGTAAAGGTATCTGAATTAAGATATAAAACAGTAGTTGAAAGTATTCGCGAAGTTGTGTTTCAAACAGATACTGATGGCTTATGGACCTATTTAAATCCAGCATGGACAGACATTACTGGTTTTACTTTAACAGAAAGTATCGGTCAGTTATTTTTAAATTTCATTATTGATGAAGATAAAGATAAAACAATCAATTTTTTCAAACCAATTATCCAACATAAACGAGCACATAACCACACAGAAGTACAAATCATCACCGCAGATGGTACAGAAAAATGGGTAGAAATATCAGCACGCTTATTATTAAATGATGAGCACCAGACCGCTGGAATAGCAGGAACACTTCGCGATGTCAGCGAACGTCATCAAGCGGAATCAGCACTTAACACACGCGACAGAATATTAAATGGTGTGTCAGAATCAATTCAATCATTATTTTCAGAAAGTAATTTCACAGAAGCTGTAAGAAAAGCGTTACGCACACTTGGTGAAGCTGTTAATGTCGGTAGAGTTTATGTATTCGAAAATCATACCGAAAAATTAACAAACGAAATATTTACCAGTCAACGGTTTGAATGGTCTTGGGAACATTTGTCGGTAAAAATTGATAACCCTGAACTACAAAAAATATCATACAATAAAACACTTTCAAGATGGTACGATATATTACGTATTGGAAATCCTGTACATGGCATAATAAAAAATCTTCCAGTTGAAGAAAGAGAGCTATTATCTACCAGAAATGTAGAATCTTTTCTGGTAATTCCAATCATAATTGATGAAATGTTCTGGGGGTTCATAGGCTTTGATGAATTAGGATACGAACGCACATGGACAGACCCAGAAGTTTCAGCATTATCAGCCGCCGCCAGTTCATTAGGTGTTGCTATTCAACGGTTGCAAGCTGAAAATATATTACGCGAAAGAGAAGAATTTACACGTGCGATATTTGACGCTGCTCAAGTTGGAATTATTGTTGTCGATGCCGAAACCCATGTTATCGAAGATTTAAACCAGGCTGCAGCAGAAATGATTGGCGAAACACAAGATACTATTCGTGGTAATAAATGTCATAAGTTCATCCAGTCCGAACATGGTCAATGTCCTATCACTGACCATGGGTTACCTATGGCACATTCTGAACGCGAATTAATTACAGTTACAGGAAAACGTGTACCAATTTTAAAAACTGTGATTATTACAAATTTACACGGTCGCCAGCATTTAGTAGAGTCTTTTATTGATATCAGTGAAAGACTGCGTATGGAAACCGAATTAAGATTAGCAATGAATAATGCACAGACAGCAAGTCAGACTAAAAGCGAATTCCTCGCAAATATGAGCCATGAAATACGTACTCCGTTAAATGGCGTGATCGGTATGAGTCATCTATTGCTTGATACTACATTAGATAATAGACAGCAAAGATATTTGAAAACCATTGTATCATCAGCGGAAGTATTATTAGATGTTATTAATGATATTCTAGATTTCTCGAAAATTGAGGCAGGTCGGTTAGATCTAGAAGAAGAATCATTTAATCTTCGTGATTCTATTGAAGATTTAGCAGAAACTTTTTCTCATCGAGCAATGGCGAAAGGGGTCGAATTAATCACCTTCATATCCCCAGATGTGCCGAGATATGTCATTGGTGATAGTATCCGCATTCGTCAAGTGTTAACTAATCTTATTGGAAATGCTATAAAATTTACAGATAAAGGTGAAATTGTTGCCAGATGTACAGTGGAAAGTAACAGCAATAATAGAGTAGTGTTAAAATTAAGTGTACGCGACTCTGGAATAGGAATACCGCCAGAACGTCGCGACCGTCTATTTAAATCGTTCTCGCAGGTAGATGCATCAACTACTCGAAAATATGGTGGTACAGGACTTGGACTGGTTATCAGCAAGCGAATAATCGATATGATGGGTGGTACTATCGATGTTGATTCAGAAATGGGTACTGGCAGTACTTTCTGGTTCACTTTACCATTAGAAATATCACAAAATGTACCAGAAGAAGAAATACATCGAAAGAGTAAAGTTGACATTCTTAAAGGAAAATCAATACTGGTAGTTGACGACCATGAAGTAAACCGGCAGATATTAAATGATCAATTAACTCATTGGGGAATTAATATTGAAACTGCTGAAGGTTCTGGACCGGCTCTTAAAAAGTTACGCATCAGATATGCGGAAGGCAAGAAATTTGACTTAGCAATTATTGATTATCAGATGCCAATTATGAATGGTATCGACCTGGCTAAAGCAATTAAAAAAGACACAACACTGCAGGATTTAAAGTTAATACTATTCAGTTCCATGGATGTTCCAACTGATGATAAAGAATTTAAATCAGTAAACTTTAGCGCTACAATAACTAAACCTATCCGTCAATCAATATTATTAGATTCCCTGATGTCGACATTATACAATCAGAAAATTGATACAGATTCATCATGTGATGAGTCAAATATTAATTGTATACATAACGAGAAAATATTACTGGCTGAAGATAATGAAGTTAATCAAATGGTAGTATCGGAAATTCTTAATAGAAGTGGTTATTCAGTTCAAATTACAAATAATGGCAAAGAAGCTTTCGACGCTATTTCTGAACGTAAATACGACTTAATTTTAATGGATTGCCAAATGCCGATATTAGACGGTTTTGAATGTACAAAATATATCCGTAAATTAGAAGAAGATACCGGGCAGCATTTGCCAATAATTGCGTTAACAGCAAATGCGACGCGGGAAGATCAGGAAAAATGCTTGCAATGCGGTATGGATGATTATTTATCAAAACCAGTCGTTCCGGCAAAATTAATTCATATAATTGAAAAATGGTTGCAAAATACAGATAATAACATTCCGACAATATCCGAACCTGTTATTGAAACTCCTGTTTCTATTATAGTTGATAACGATATCAACAGTCCTATTAATATCCAAGACCTAATTGAAAGATGTGCAGGAAGTAAAGAATTTGCAAAATCAGTAGTAATGCGATTTATTGAGCG
>JBIJDE010000086.1:0-13051 GCA_044344305.1 Armatimonadota bacterium | reverse complement strand
GGCTTTTACAAAGGAACAAAAATCGATTCTTTCCGCATTTAATGCAACTGAGGAGATACTAAAATCTGTCGAAACTTGTCTACGCTAATTTTTTGCGGAATTTAGGTTCTAAAGGAGAAAAGCAATGAAAATCAGTAAAAAAGGTTTCACTCTCATTGAATTGCTGGTCGTGATTGCCATAATTGCAATCCTCGCCGCAATTCTGTTCCCGGTCTTTGCCCGTGCGCGGGAGAAGGCGCGACAGACCACCTGTACATCCAATCAGCGGCAGATTGCCGCGACTGTACAGATGTATGCGCAGGACCACGAGGAAACGCTGCCGGCATCGGTGGATTTCTGGACCAGAATCAATGTTGATCCTGGTGTGTTGATTTGCCCAACCGCAGGAAAAAGTCAGGTTAACGGTTATGTTTCTAACAGTGCTCTGGGTGATGTAGCGGTGGGTTCGCTGACCGATCCAACCGTCGAATTGCTCACTGCTGACGGGAAGACGCAGACCAGTAGCAATACTGTCAACGTTGCTGCACGGTTTTCTGATTTTGTAACCCGGCACTCCGGAAAGTTTATCGCCAGTTATGTCGATGGCCATGTTAGCACTGCAAGCAGTCTTAGGATGGCTACTGCCGGGGCATATTTAAAAAGTACTGATGATAGTGGAAATATTATTACGTTTGTAGTAGATCGCACTAAGCCAGCCGATGCTCCGCAAGGCGCTGCTGCATTGACTATAGGTTCTCTGTCCAACTTCACAGGCAAGTTAAGTCTTTCCGGTATTGGCTCTCATGGTTATGTAGTCTTTACACATGCTGGAGCCATTAGTTCATCACTTATCAAATATCCCTTCAATATGCCTGTTGCAACAGGGTTCACTAATAATGCCGCCGGTTGGTGCGGCTTCGGTTTCAATGATGGTGTGATTAATGAAACCAGCGCTGGTGGGACACAAATGAGTAACACGCGCAGCAGCAGCACAGTCTCAATTGGTGTCTCAGATTTAAAAACGCATACGCTTACTGTATTCAGTCCTGCACGTATAGTAAAATCCCACAAGATAATTATGTCCATTGCTAACACCGGCAGTCAGGATGCCGGTGCTGTCTTTGATTATTCATCTCAATATTTGGGTGGCGCTATCTTGCAGTATACGTTCACTGGTGATGTGACGTTGACAGTGAAATATATTGGTTGCAACGTTGTGGGTGGTGATGAGGTGTATCAAGGCGCAACGCTGAAGGCCATATTCCTGGATTAATTTGCACACTGCCTGCCAGGTTATAAATCTGGCAGGCACAATAAAAAATCTCTTCTAAAGGAGAAAAGCAATGAAAATCAGTAAAAAAGGTTTCACTCTCATTGAACTGCTGGTCGTGATAGCCATTATTGCTATCCTAGCCGCCATTCTCTTCCCCGTCTTCGCCCGCGCACGGGAGAAGGCGCGACAGACTACTTGTACAAGTAACCAACGGCAAATAGCCGCAACGGTAGCTATGTATGCTCAGGACCATGAAGAGACTTTACCATCTTCCGCTACTATATGGAGCGATATAGAAGTTGATCCAGGCGCATTGATATGCCCAACAGCCGGAAAATCAAATGTCAATGGCTATATTTATAATTCCGGATTATCTGGTAGCTCGCTTGGTGAAATCAAAGATCCGGTGACTCGCTTTGTGACAGCGGATGGTGTCGGCACTGGTAACGAAAAAAATATCTTTTACGTGATCAATGATTTCACGAAACGGCACTCGTTAGGCTTAATCGCGAGTTTTGCTGATGGTCATGTACAGATGGTGACAGATACTGACTGGCTGGCCAATAATTCCGGCGTTAAAGCTCCTCCTGTCTGGCTGAGCGGTATGACAGTGACCCACGGGGCAGCGGGGTCGGACAAACTTCCGGCCAGCAACCTCCTCGATGGTCTGAACAACACCCGGTGGCAGTCGAATGATTGGTATCTGAATAACGTGGCAGCGAGTAGCCGCTACCTGACCTTTAACCTGGGATCCGTGCAAGAAGTGATGAAATTGCGCATCATCAATGGGTGGAAAGATACTGGCTCTGAAGGCAGGCGCACCGCTACCATCGATGTCTATGTGAGCAATACGTCGGGGGCCACGCAGAGCACAGGGAAAGTGTTGACCGCCTACCAGTTGCCGGACTCTGATGCCGGGGATACCGGGGAAATCGTCGTGTCCGGCACCGGGCGCTATGTGACGATTATTCCGCTCAAGGTCTTTGAGGCTGGTACGCCCCAAGCGTTAATCTATGCGCGTTTCAGCCTTGGCGAGATGAAGGTGTGTGGTCGCAATCCCTGAACCATGCCAGTTGCCGTGACTTGCACAAAATACGGACAGAGGCAATTACGCCATGCAACTTATTGTGTTCCTTAATTAATTTGCATACTGCCTGCCAGGCTATAAATCTGGCAGGCAACAAAATATTCCAATACAAATTTTCCGGTCAGGTGACGCTATCACTCACCACGTATTTCGCCGGATCAAATACCCAGGGGATGATTAACGCGATTTTCCTGGATTAATGACTGACAGATATAACCAAAACGCAATCCTGCCGGATTATAAATCTGGCAGGATTAATATACTTTTCCTTGCTGAATGGCGGAAAAATAGTCCGGAAGATACCAATAGTTATTAAAGGACAAGTCTGATATCCTCAGGAGAAAAGATGACCTTACGTATGTTTCAAATATGTGGTTTATTGTGGTTGCTATCGCTGCCAGCGCTGGCGGCTGATGTGCCATCACCTATCACCTGTACATATCAGATGCCGTATGATGGCTTTGCCGCGGTACAGATTACCAATCGCGCTACAGGCGCGCTGGTGCGCCGTCTGGTAGCGGAAGTGCCGCGTGCAAAAGGCACGGTGACAGAATATTGGGATGGAAAAGATGAAACCGGGCAGTATGTGCAACCCGGCGAGTATCGCTGGACTGCCATAACTCGTCCCTCGCTGAAACTGACGTATGAATATACTGTAAACAATGCCGGTCAACCGGCGTGGTGGGCGCCAAAACCGGGTAAAGGCGGCGGCGGATGGTTGTCTGACCATAGCCTGGCGCATGAAGTTTGCGCGGTGGGCGATATCGTGTTCATCGGTGCCGGAGGCGGCGAAAACGCGCACGCCCTGATCGCCGTGGATCGCGACGGCAATAAGCTCTGGGGCATCGGTTCACCGTTCGGCGCTTTCTCCGGTGTCTCGCGTATGGCCAGCGACGGCACCTATGGCTATGTCCAGAATGATAAAGAGATAATTCGCGTAGATCCACAGCACGAATTCGCCCGGGTTAAACTGAATATTGATTATCAGTTTTCACGCGCATACCCCGCCCCTGCCGGGGGAGGAACAACCTTTTATGATGGCGGATTAGCCGCGCGCCAGGGGAAACTCTACATGACGATACGAAGCAATGGCGCTCCGTGGGTGCGATCATCCTTCACATCAGGCCAGGTGGCAGGCGCACAGTGCATGCCGGCGGTAATAAATAAAAAGCGTCCGGAAGCCTACGGTGAAGACTGGACAGAAACAGAACGTTTTCATGCTGCCTTTGCTGATGGCGGTGCCGCTAACTCCATCAATGGGAACGGGTATGGCGAAGCGCCAAAAAACGGCCCATATAAAAATACACTTACTGTGGTTTACACCACACCTATAACAATCGGTTCAGTGCTGGTGCCGGACGGAACAATTAAGGTATATGCCCTGAAAGAAGGTTTAAAGAACCCGGTGACAACTGATGATCCCGGTGAAGATATTGAGAATGATATTGACCCGGTGGATCCGGAGATATGGACGCAGTTAATAATTACTGAAAAAAAAGGCAAGCCGACTTTAGCTGTACCGGACCGGGGCATAAAGACTACCGCACTCCGTTTTATCACCAATCGCCTTACATACGCTTTGGTAACAGAACGCCGCATGACTGACGTTGCCCCCACGGCTGAGTATATCTTCCCTGAGGGTCAAACTGTTGGCGGTGGATGGTCGGTGTCACGCAATTCGAAAGTGCGCCCGATCAGCAAAGATGACCCGGCATGCATGGCGCTGGTGTGGAAGACGCCGGTGGCGTTGCGTGGTCTGTCATTGCTGCAACCGGACAGCGCCTTTTTCGCCGTTGATGTTTGGACCGGCGCTGGCGACCCCAAAACCGCTGTAGAGGCGGGTGACGGGTGGAAGCAGGTTGGGTATGTTGAGGCGGGTACGCGCGGCCCTCGCGCCACTACACCCCTCGCGCACCATATCGACTTCGGCAATATATACACTACCACTGCCGTGCGGGTGCGCGCTGTACTGCCATCAGGCACGCGTGGATACATGGGTTACATCAACCCTGTATCCGGTACGCATACCGCGGCCGTAAGTAACTTTATCGCTTATTCACCCGCAGGTAACGATTTACCATTCCCCGTTGAAATGACCCGGCGCGTAATAGAAATTCAGCTGCCAACAGACCCTGCGAAAGAAAAATGTATTGTTACACGTAATCTGCCGCTGGCTGAACCCGGGTATCTCGCCTTTAGCCCGGCCGGCACACTTTACGCTGTTTCCGCCGGCCGCATTGTCACAGTGCCGTTGGACGGCGGGGCAGTAAAAGAAATCATCAGTAAGGAAGCGGCTGACAACCCACATGGCATCACCTTCGATGCTGACGGAACCATGTATGTCTCGAGCCGTTCAACAAAACTGATTACCGTCTTCGACCCCGCCACCGGCAAGCGGATACGAACCATCGGCCACGGCCCCCTTCGGGTAGGCCTGTGGGACCCCTCCTCCATGACCAGCCCTTCCGGCATCACCATCGATAATGCCGGCAAAATCTGGGTGGCGGACTGTACCGTTCAGCCAAAACGCGTGCTTAGATTCACCCCGGACGGGAAATTTGAGGCAGAATACATGGGGTCAGCCTTCTACGGCGGCGGCGGACACATTGACGCCGGTAATCCCGCGGTTCTGTATTATATGGGCATGAAATTCGTCGCCGATCATGCCAAACAGACATGGAAGCTGGAGAGCATCGTCCACACGCCTGAAGATACTGATTGTGTTATGGGACGATGGCCGGACCGGGCATTTACATATCAGGGACGGCGTTATCTGCTTGGGGATCCGGGCGGCATTGGATTCTGGTCGTATGGCGCGCTGATTTGCACTGAAAAGCAAGGGAAGGCGCAGGCAATGGTCGCCGCGGGAAACCTGGCACAATGGAGCGGAGAAATAAATAAACGTCCGGATCTTAAAGAGAAGTTCGGCAAGCTAAATCGTGCCGATTACGGTTTTTTATGGATTGACCAAAATGGCGATTATATCCCGCAGGTTGGAGAAGTACAGACGACCACCGCCAACAAGATGACGGTGAGCATGTGGGGTTGTATGATTGGAGACGATTTCTCGTTAAATTTCAACAGCGCGCGTCTGCCGCTTACAGGAATCCGCGCGGATGGCACACCGCTATATGATCTTGCCAAATTAGTGGTTAATCCCAAGTTGGGAGACCGCCGTTGGACAACGGCTGACGGGTCGTCATTTGTGGTGGGTGATGGAGAAAACTATCTATTATCATCTGATGGCAACAACAAACTTTGGTCATATCCTGACCGATTCGCCGGGGTGCATGGTTCACACAGTATCGGGTATGACCGTCCGCCGGGCACACTTGTGGGTACGTTGAAACCGGTCGGGCATTTCGCCATCGCCGGCGAAGAACTTTTCGTCACCAATGGCAACCATGGAGACTGGTTCGCTTTCACAAAAGATGGTTTTTTAGCCGGATGCATCTTTGGTGGTCCAGTCGGTTATGGCAAACGCACCTGGACTATGCCGGAGTGGACATGGGGGAAGACCGACCTCTCTGACCTAACTGTTGGCGAGGAACACTTTGGCGGATCGATTACAAAAGCTGTTGATGGGCACATCTATGCTGTCGCCGGCCACAACCACAACAGCGTGGTGCGTGTGGATGGGTTGGAGGAGATGAAACGGCTCACCGGAAGCGTAATTGTTAACAAAGATGCGCTGACAACCATTATGACCAGCGAATTATTCAAGAAATTACCCGGTAATAGACCGAAGATGACGATGCTATGGCTATATAATCCGCCGACAATCAACGGCGATATTGATGACTGGGAGAAAAAGCTGTTTGTCCCTATTCTCACGCGCACCACTCTGGAGAAAAAAATCGTTGTCGATATCACGGCGGCACTCGCATACGACGAAAATAATCTCTACATTGCCGGCCGTATCGCCGATGATTCACCAGCGTTGAATACCGCGGAAGAGCCGAAATACCTGTTTAAAGGCGGCGACGCACTGGATATCACTCTTGGCACTGATCCAAAGGCCACGCCCGGCCGCACAACACCGGCTGTTGGCGATATTCGCATATTATTAACCAGATGGAAGAATAAACCCATCGTGGTAATTTATCGATATGTGGTGCCGGGCACACCGGAAAAAGACCGCATTCTTTTTCCGTCTCCCATCAGTACCACCGCCATTGATGTGGTGACTATTTTACAGGATGCTGATATAGCTGTGGTCTCCAATGGGACGGAATGGACAGTGGAAGCCGCTATTCCATGGACGAAGCTTGGAGTAAACGCACCATTCGTCGACAGCCATATTCGCGGTGATGCCGGGGTGCTGCTGAGCGACAATAATGGCATGCGCACTTTGCAGCGATATTACTGGTCAGGAAAATCGCAAACCATCGTCAGCGATACCGCCTTTGAATCGCGGATATCTCCCGCATTGTGGGGAGAAATAACCTGTTTAGAAGCCGATAAACCGGCTGATAATATAGATTGATCTGATACAGATCGCAAATCCTGAATGAAATCAGGAATTTTCAAGGGAGTTTTTTATGCGTATCAACCTTAGTCTGTTGATCCAGGTGTTGTTAGTCCTTTGTGCATTCACAATGAGTTGTGCAACAGAGACCGAGAACCTGAACATGCAGGTACTGCCTGCACCCGGGAAGATGGTCATCGATGGCAAATTTGATGACTGGGACCTGACTGCGGGCATTTTCGCCAGCAGCGATGCCGAGAACCTGCGCGATCAGTACAGTGTATGGTTCCACACCATGTATGATGACGACAATCTATACATTTTGTCGCGTTGGAAGGACCCCACTCCGCTCAACAATCCCGGGGTAAAGGGTGACCTTGCATTCCAGGGTGACTGCCTGCAGTTCCGCACCGTCACAACCGACGCGACGGGCAAGGAGAAGACCGCCCATTGGACCTGCTGGAAGTGCCGCGACGGACGCGATCTCATGCAAATCGAACTCGGTCGGCGGTTCAACGAAGGCAACGTCCCCAACGCCAGGGAGTTAGGCGCGCAGCAGTCATTTATAGAGGATGCCGACGGCAAGGGCTACGTGCAGGAACTTGCTATCCCCTGGAGCCTGCTGACCGCGGACAAACAACCGCTCAAAGCCGGCGCCCGAATGGTCATGACGCTGGAACCGAACTTCACAGCCGGTTCGTTGGGACGCATCACCATGAAAGATATATTCAAGCCCGGCGTGCAGATTGACCGCGTCTTCACCTTCCAGGGTCCGAACTGCTGGGGATATGCCACGCTGGAGAAAGCGGGCAAGCTGAATCCTCGGTCGATTCGCCTTTCTGACGGTCGCGAGTTCCCGACACACATGGAGATGAACCCGCAAGCTCCGCTGACCGGAGTGCCGGTAGTGAACTGGACAGGGCTGATTAAAAGCAAAGAACAGCCCGGATTTAAGCCTATCCGCTTCACCATGCCATTCGACGGCTACGTGTCATTGAATCTTTTTGCCCCCGACGGCACAGTCGCCCGACAATTACTCACCTGCAATTTTTTAACCAAAGGTGAGCAGGAAATTAAATGGGACGGAATTACCACACCGTACTGGCGCACCCCGGGCCAACCGGTTAAAGAGGGTGAATATACCTGGAAAGCTATCGCCCACAAGGGCATCGGCCTGCGCCTGCGCGGCTGGGCCAGCAACGGCGGCAAGGCGCCCTGGGACAGTTCGCTCAGTTCCAACTGGGGCGGCGATCATGGCTTACCGATCTCCTGCACTACTGATGGTGAAAAGGTCTACCTTGGCTGGACCGGCGCCGAAGCCGGCAGCGCTATGCTGGCCTGCGACCTGCAAGGCAACGTCCAATGGAAGCACTCCCATGGCGGCATGGGCGGCGCCGAGGTGGTGGCGGTAGATAATGGCATCGTCTATGTCAACAAGTGGGGCAGCATGATTTATAGACTCAACGCCAAAACCGGCATGTATAGTGAATGGAAAGGTAAAGGCAAACCCGATCTGCCCATCGGTGCTATCTGGGAAAACCCCGCGGGCATGCCCGACCGCATTGAGGGTATGGATGCCCGGGACGGCAAGGTATACATCAGTTGTGCATCTACAAGCTTTCGCCGTTTCGACATCCGGGATTGGAAGTCATTCCTCCTGCGGTTAGCCGCAGGCGAGGGTATCGACGGCACAATCTTCGCCAGGTTAAACTCAAACTCCCAGCTTAAGATCAAGAAGTTCAAGGGCGATCCGACGCTGGACCTGAACGAACTGTGCGCGGGTCCTAACTACTACACCCCCGATATCCGTGATGACGTGGTCAAAGTCCTGAACAAATTGCTGAGCGATACCACCCTGGTGGCTGATGCCGCGAAACTCTCAGCCGGAGATCTGACACTGGCGAACCGCCGGTTCCTGGAAAAGGCGCTGCAGGAGAACATCGTACCCATACGCGTCGGTTTCGTGGTGGTTCTCGACGGCGCCACCGGAGCTGTCCAAAAGTTCATCGACATTGAGAAGGCGGGATTCATCCGCGCAGTAAACGACAACCTCATCTATGTGGTGCAGGATCGACGCAATATCCTTGCTGTCAATCCTCAGACGGGAGTCCTGCAGACAGTTCTTAAGGGACTGGATAGTGTAGGCGGTGTGACAACAGACGCGCAGGGCCGGCTGTATGTGAGCTTACAAGGGAAGGTTCAACAGGTGCAAATCTTCACAGCGGATGGGCAACCTGCCGGCGCGATTGGCCGCAAGGGCGGACGACCGGCTCTTGGGACTTGGGTACAGGATGGACTACTCAACCCGGCCGGCATGGTGGTAGATAAGGAAGGCAAACTCTGGGTAACCGAGGCTTATGAGACGCCCAAGCGCATCAGCGTATGGCAGGCTCGGGCAGCGGCGGATAAGAAGGAAGGCGCGTTCCTCAAGGAGTTCTTCGGACCCTCGCACTACGGCACCAGCGGCGCTGCCATCAACCCGCGCGACCCTAACATCATGGCGGGTGAGGGCTGTGAGTGGCGGATTGACTCTAAAACCGGGCGCGATGTCTGTCTTGGGGCTTTCGACACCACCATCGACAACGCCGCGCTTTATGCCGAAGGTGTCAACGGAAAACTCTACCTGGTCACCCACAAGCGCGATAAGGGCCTGGTTATCCGCGAGCGCCTGGGTGACGCGAAGTTCGCCCTGCGCGGGAGCATCGTCCCCGAAGGGAAGACGACGGTCTTCTGGGCCGATGCCAACGGCGACGAACAGCAGCAGCCCGAGGAACTGACAACACATCCGGCGGCACTGTCTATGGTCGGTTATCTGGGCTGGATGCTGAACATGAACGGCGACCTGACTCTCTACGCCAACGGCCTGCAGTTTAAAGTAGCGGACTTCACCAAGTGCGGCGCGCCCCGCTATGACGTCGCCGGCACTCGCAATATCGCCCCCATGGGCTACGGCGCGGTGCCCACGCCGGACAACCGCAAGCTGGTCACGGTGGATGAAAGG
Organism: Armatimonadota bacterium; assembly: GCA_044344305.1. Taxonomy (GTDB): domain Bacteria; phylum Armatimonadota; class Hebobacteria; order CAIYQO01; family CAIYQO01; genus JBAXQQ01. The sequence goes on along the minus strand of JBIJDE010000086.1, from coordinate 3,243 downwards.
TACTTCAATTGCTACGACACGGCCGACGGACGACTGCTCTGGAAATATCCCAACACCTTCGCCGGCGTACACGGCTCACACAATGCCCCGCCGCCGGAAGTCGGTCTCATCCGCGGTGCCTTCGGTCTGGTTGGCAACGCGCAATTACCAAAACCAGTGGGCGGCATCTGGGCCATCAACGGCAACATCGGCGAGTGGCACGTGCTGACCGAAGATGGGTTCTATCTCACCCGCCTCTTCCAGGGCGACGGATTCAAAATCAAGTGGCCCGACCAGGCAGTGCCAGGCGCTATTCTGGACAACGCACCGTCGGGAAGCGGCGGCGAGGACTTTGGCGGCTCAATCCGCCAGGGCAACGACGGCAAGGTTTACATCCAGAGCGGCAAGGTCGCGATATGGAATGTAGAAATGACAGGTTTGGAGACAATCACCGAAATCCCCGGCGGCAAGGTGAATATAAGCGCCGACGATGTTAAAATAGCCCAAACTTTCCGCGAGAAGCTATTGCAGGTCGTGGAAGGCAATAAAAAATACGCTGTCAAAAAGGCTACCGTGGCGTTCAGCGGCAACATAGACGCGGACTTCAAAGGCTTCGATGACGTCGCCAAGCCGGCGTTCGAGAAGCAACCGGGCTCTCGCATTCGGGTAGCAATGGCACGCGATGATGCGAACCTTTACATCGGTTGGGAAGTGAAGGACGACAGTCCATGGGTCAACGGCGCGGACGCGCCGGAGTTTATGTATGCCCGCGGCGATACCGTGGACATACAACTCGGGATAGATCCCAAAGCGGATGCCAAACGAAAAGATCCCGCGAAAGGCGACCTGCGCCTTTCCATCGGCAACTTCCAGGGAAAACCAACCGCCGTCGTATACCGCAAGGTCTCCGACGATAAACATCCGAAGATTTTCAGCTCCGGCGTCATCAAGGAATACCCGATGGACAGCGTAGTTGTGCTGGACACCGCCAAAATTGATGTTAAAGTGGATGCGCCGGGCAAGCGCTACGTGGTGGAAGCCGCAATCCCGCTGACGGCTATCGGATTGAAAATCACCGATGGCCAGGCATTGCGCGGCGATTTCGGCGCCACACACAGCAAAGCGGCAGGCAACGACACCATGCTGCGCACCTACTGGAACAATCAGGCTACAGGCATTGTCGACGACGAAGTCTTCGAGCTCATGATGGAACCGGCGAACTGGGGCGAGATTAGCTTCCCGTAATCTTCGGCCCGCCCCCGGCTGGAAGCGGTCGGGGGCGGGAGACAGGTTCTGAAAGGTTTCAAAAGGTTCCCTGAAAGCACATGCGAAAGCATTCGACATGAAACAGAAACAGCAAAGTCTCACCCGCGGCGGGTGAGCAAACATTGCTGCAATACCCGTCCTGAACGCAAAACGAATAACCGGAGAATGCAGATGTCTCAATCTTATCCACCCAAATCGAAGAAGCCGCTGATACAATATACAGTGACAGGTTATCTATCAGTAAGAAATGTGGTATAAAAAATCAGGATAGTGGCGGTTATGCCTCGTTTTTCTCATGTGGTTATTCGCTAAATTCCATTCAAATGCGCATATTGACCTGGTCCACCGGGACACCAGAGTTTGTCGCTACCCTTGAACAACAAATCGGACGATGTCTATCCATTCAGACAGCAGAAAGAAAATCAGTGGAACTAATTGATGGATAACGTGTCCCTGTATATTCTTTTCCCAGTATTCGGAGAAGGGTAAGGGCTAATAGGCTATTCTACTTCGTCGAAGACGCGGACATAGTCAATGATGAAGTAGTCTGGTAGGACAGCTTCTTTCAGCTCCGGGGATGGAGAACTCCCATCGCGGTAACCCATGCACTCTGTTGATATTAAGATAAACTGCTCGCAATCAGAAACCGGCCCGTCTACACGCCACGACTCTTTACCGTCGATATAATAGACGTAACCATCCTGGCTCCAGTCGAGTCCGAAGATATGGAAACCATCTGTAGTCTCTTCGAGCTTGCGGTCGCCGGAGCCTACATGCTGATGATCGTTTCCATACCCGTTCCAGTGGTTATTGTGAGAGACGATCATGTCGCGAGTGAAGTTCTCCATAATGTCCACTTCCACACCAGAGCACATCGGATTGAGGGTCGAACCTATGATCGGTGACTGCAGCCAGAAGGCGACCCACCAGCCCGGTTGCGTCGGCAGTTTGCACCGTGTCTCGTAATAGCCATACTTATGCATGAACTTGGGCGTTTCAATCTGGGCAATCGGCCACCTGAGATTGCAGTAAGCTTCTCCTGGTCGGTCGAGAAAGTTGGAGCCGGTCTGGAGGTGCGGGGAGTAGAATTGTCCGTCCCGCTCCTGCAGCGTGAGCAGAAGATTCCCCTTACCATCAAGTACGGCGCCATCTTCTGTGAAAGTTTCGTGTCGCTGCTGCATGATGTGCAGGCGGAAACCCCACTTGGAGCGGTCAAGCGTGTCGCCGTCGAATTCATCGCTCCAGACAAGCTGCCACTTTTTTTTCGATGGCAACAGACTCGGTACATGCACGGGTAGTTCCGTTGAGATACCCGGATTTAGTGCAAGGCTATTCGATGACTGGCTATTCGGTGATAGACTACTCAAAAAAAAACTCCCATCTCAAATCTTCGAAAATATCAGTATTATGTCTATTTATCATAACAAACAAATGATACAAGAAATTCGCTAAACAGACAATATCTGTAATGTAAAAAAATACAATGATAAGTAATTTAATAGTAAGAAATATGGTATAATAAATCCGGATAGTTGTTTTTATACATCGTTTTGCTCGTATGGTTATTCCCGGAATTCCATTCGAATCTTCGCTATACTATGCTTATCTCTAACCTTTAATATTTCGAACTGTTGAATGTCGCACTACTAATTCTGTCGGCAAAGTAACATGCAATTCATCTTTACATTTACCTTGAGCATATTCTATCAACATCTGAGCGGCACGTTTGCCCATTTCAACCAGAGGAAGCCGTATTGAAGTAAGAAGGTTTTTTCCATTCGCATCCAGACACGGATCGGTATCATCAAAACCTATAATACTGTAGTCTTCAGGTACTTTATAGCCTGCTTCCAGTAAAGTATGCCAAATATGCAGTGCAGTAGCATCATTTATGGCTGAAATAGCTGTAATGTCAGGATGTTCTCTCAAATATTGAAGAAACTTCTCCTTCGTTGAGCATTCTTCAGAACTTTGCATGTATTTTTGTCCAACATTTAT